>NZ_JBYTAH010000076.1:0-32491 GCF_058787975.1 Cupriavidus sp. FW305-26 | reverse complement strand
CCCCCAAACGCCGCCGCTGCCCGCTCCAGCCGATCCCGCACCCCCGCCCAATCCTGCCCTTCAGGCAACACCTCGAACATCAGCTGCGTATAGCCCTGCTTGTCGAGCTTGCGCAGCAAGCGGTAAAGCTCGCGCGCATAGGCCGCCGCATCCGCAGGCGCCTGCACCCAGGTACAGCGCTGGTCCACCAGCGGCGCCCGGCCGACCCACGCCACGCGGGCATCGTCCGGCAGCGAGGCCAGCTGCGCCGAAGCTGCTTGCGCATCGGCCAGCAGCAGCGGTGTGTGCGGCGCGTAGTGAGCCTTGAGCGTGCCTGAAGCCCGCGGCGCGGCCGCGTCGGGCGGCAGCGGGGCCGCGCCCAGTACCTGCGCCATCATCGCCGCGGTGATCGCCCCCGGCCGCAGCAGCACCGGGCCGATGCCCTGGTCCAGCCGCGACAGGT
Source organism: Cupriavidus sp. FW305-26 (assembly GCF_058787975.1). Taxonomy (NCBI): domain Bacteria; kingdom Pseudomonadati; phylum Pseudomonadota; class Betaproteobacteria; order Burkholderiales; family Burkholderiaceae; genus Cupriavidus; species Cupriavidus sp. FW305-26. The sequence continues at coordinate 32,049 of NZ_JBYTAH010000076.1, read as the reverse complement.
CGACGATGGTCGATTCGATACCGACCTCCACGCCATCGCCTTCCAGCACATAGACCGCATCGCCGAATTCATCGCGCACATGCTGCGCGGTGGTCGGGCTGACCTGGCCGAACTTGTTGGCCGATGGCGCGGCAATGCCGCCGCGGCCGCGCTTGAAGCGCGCCAGCAGCGCCTGCGCCACGGGGTGCGAGGGGCAACGCACGCCGATGCTGTCCTGGCCGCCGGCGACGGCCGGATGGATATGCGCGGCGCGCTTCAGGATCAGCGTCAGCGGGCCGGGCCAGAACGCGTCGATCAGTTGCTGCGCTGCCTCGGGGACCTCGTCGGTCCAGTAGCCGATATCGGCGCCGTCCACCACGTGGACGATCACCGGATGGTTCGACGGCCGGCCCTTGAGCGCGAAGATGCGGGCGACCGCCTCGGGGTTCTCGGCATCCGCACCGAGCCCGTAGACGGTTTCGGTGGGAAAGGCGACCAGTTGCCCGGCCTCGAGCAGGCGGACGGCTTCGTCCAGTTCAGCGGCCGTGGGCATGCGCGGCGACATCGTGTTCCTTGGAGCTATGGCTTCAGAGCGGGATATGCAGCGCCTGCGCGGCGGCGGCAAAGGCGGCGGCGGCCGCTTCCGCATGCTCGCCCACGCAGTTGACGTGGCCCATCTTGCGCGACGGGCGCGCATCGCCCTTGCCGTACAGGTGCAGCTTGGCGCCGGGTTGCGCCACCACCTCGTCCCAGGAAGGCGTACGCTCCAGGCCGAACTCGAACCACACGTCGCCCAGCAGATTCAGCATCTTGCCGGCCGAGTGCTGGCGCGTGCTGCCCAGCGGCAGCCGCGCCATGGCGCGCACCTGCTGTTCGAACTGGCTGGTCTCGCACGCATCCATGGTGATATGGCCGGAGTTGTGCGGGCGCGGCGCCATCTCGTTGGCGACCAGCGAGCCGTCGGTCAGCACGAAGAACTCGATGCACAGCACGCCGACGTAGCCCATCTCCGTGGCGATGGCAGCCGCTGCTGCACGCGCGCGGTCGGCGATCTCGGGCGACACGCTGGTCGACGGCATCACCGTCGAGAACAGGATGCCGTCGCGGTGCACGTTCTCGGCCAGCGGCCAGGTGGCGGTGGAGCCGTCCGCGGCACGCGCGGCCAGCACCGAGACCTCATAAGCCAGCGGCAGCATCTGCTCCAGCACGCACGGCACATGCTGCATGGCGTTCCAGGCGGCGCGCACGTCGTCGCGCGTCTTCACGCGCGCCTGGCCCTTGCCGTCGTAGCCCATGCGCGCGGTCTTGAGAATGCCGGGCAGCACGTGGTCGGGCAGCTGGTCGACATCGGCATCGTGCTGGATCACCCAGTGCGGGGCCGGCGACACGCCGGTGCGCTCGGCGCACGCGGCAAAGAACTTCTTCTCGCCGATGCGGTTCTGCGCGATCGACACGCAGTAGCCGCGCGGCGCGACAAAGGCGCCCAGCTGCTCGAGCCGGTCCAGCGACAGCGACGGCACGTTCTCGAACTCGGTGCTTACCGCCTGGCACAGCTTGCCCATCTCGGCCAGCGCGGCCTCGTCGGTGTATTGCGCACAGATATGCTTGTCCGCCACCGAACCGGCCGGGCTGTCCTGGTCCGGATCGAGCACGCATACGCGATAGCCCATCGCCTGCGCCGCATGCGTGAACATGCGGCCGAGCTGGCCGCCACCCAGCATGCCGAGCCACGCACCAGGCAGGATGGGCGCGTCGGGACGGTCGACGCCGAACTCGGCGCGCGATTCCGGCGTGTGGGCTTCGGAGAGATAGGGATGGATATCGGTAGGCATTGCTAGGTTCCGTGGGATGTCCGGATGATTACAGCGGCAGCATTACAGTGGCAAAGTCATCGCGCGCGCGGCTTCGGTCTGCTTCGCGCGGAATGCTTCCAGCGCGCCGGCCAGCGCCTCGTCGGTGGTGGCCAGCGTGGCGATCGCGTGCAGCGCGGCATTGGCGGCACCGGCCTCGCCGATGGCGAAGGTGGCCACCGGCACGCCCTTGGGCATCTGCACGATCGACAGCAGCGAATCCTCGCCGCGCAGGTACTTGGACGGCACCGGCACGCCGAACACCGGCACGATGGTCTTGGCGGCGATCATGCCGGGCAGGTGCGCGGCGCCGCCGGCACCGGCGATGATGGCGCGGATGCCGCGGCTGCGCGCGCTCTCGGCATAGCGGAACATGTCGTCCGCCATGCGGTGCGCGGACACCACCTGGGCTTCGAACGGCACGCCGAAATCCTTCAGCATGGCCACTGCGTGCTGCATCACGTCCCAGTCGGAACTGCTGCCCATCACCACGCCGACCAGCGGCTTGTCTTGCTTGCTCACTTCAGATCCTTGATTGTTTGCTCCCCTCTCCCGCTTGCGGGAGAGGGGCCGGGGGAGAGGGCTGGCGTTTCCCGACGCGTGGCGCCTTGCTAAACCACCCCTCTCCCCGGCCCTCTCCCGCTGAGGGGAGAGGGAGAACACCGTCGGGAAATTGATAACTTACTGCAGTTCTTCGCCCGTCAGACGCGTCAGCGCTTCACGGTACTTGGCGGCGGTCTTTTCGATCACCTCGTCCGGCAGTTGCGGCGCCGGCGCGGTCTTGGGCCAGGGCTTGCCGTCGATGCGCACGGCTTCCAGCCAGTCGCGCACGAACTGCTTGTCGAACGACGGCGGGTTGGTGCCCACCTGGTAGGAATCGGCCGGCCAGAAGCGCGACGAATCGGCGGTCAGGACCTCGTCCATCAGCGTCAGCACGCCATTGTCGTCCAGGCCGAACTCGAACTTGGTATCGGCGATGATGATGCCGCGCGTGGCCGCAAACTCGGCCGCTTCCTTGTACAGGCGGATCGAGATATCGCGCATCTGGCGCGCCAGCGCGATGCCGATGCGGGCCTCGACTTCGGCGAACGAGATGTTCTCGTCGTGCTCGCCCATCTCGGCCTTGGCGGCCGGGGTGAAGATCGGCTCGGGCAGCTTCTGCGCGTTCTGCAGGCCGGCGGGCAGCTCGATCCCGCACACCTTGCCGGTGGCCTGGTAGTCCTTCCAGCCGCTGCCGGCGAGATAGCCGCGCACCACGGCTTCGACCAGGATCGGCCGCAGGCGCTTGACCACCACGGCGCGGCCCTTGACCTGCTCCACTTCCTCCGGCGCGACCACGGTCTCGGGCGCGATGCCGGTCTCGTGGTTCGGCACGATGTGCGCGAGCTTGCGGAACCAGAAGTTCGCCATCTGGTTCAGCACGCGGCCCTTGTCGGGGATCGGCTCGCCCATGATGACGTCGAACGCCGACAGGCGGTCGGTGGTGACGATCAGCAGCTTGTCATTGCCGACGGCATAGTTGTCGCGCACTTTGCCGTGGCCCAGCAGCGGCAGCGAGTTGATGGAGGACTGGTAGAGAGCGTTGGACATGATGGTTCCGATAAAACGGCGAAGCCGCCGGGCGCTGGATGCGTACCGCGGCGGCCGGAACTGCAATCCGCCCTCCCCTAGCGCGGAAGGCGGACTAGGGACATTTACTGCACGACCTGCGACAGCTTGCCCGCCTTGTACTGCTGCGCGATATCGGTCAGGCCGATCGGCTTGATCTTGCCGGCCTGGCCTTCGCAGCCGAAGGCGATGTAGCGCGCCTTGCACACCTGCTTGGCGGCTTCGCGGGCCGGCTTCAGGTATTCGCGCGGGTCGAACTTGCTCGGGTTCTCGGCGAAGAAGCGGCGGATCGCGCCGGTCATGGCCAGGCGGATGTCGGTGTCGATGTTGATCTTGCGCACGCCGTACTTGATCGCTTCCTGGATTTCCTCGACCGGCACGCCGTAGGTTTCCTTCATGTCGCCGCCGAACTTGCGGATCTCTTCCAGCAGTTCCTGCGGCACCGACGACGAGCCGTGCATCACCAGGTGGGTGTTGGGGATGCGGGCGTGGATTTCCTTGATGCGGCTGATCGCCAGGATGTCGCCGGTGGGCTTGCGCGTGAACTTGTAGGCGCCGTGCGAGGTGCCGATGGCGATGGCCAGGGCGTCCAGCTGGGTGGCCTTGACGAAGTCGGCGGCCTGCTCCGGATCGGTCAGCAGCATGGAGTGGTCCAGCACGCCGACGGCGCCGATGCCGTCTTCTTCGCCGGCTTCACCGGTTTCCAGCGAGCCCAGGCAGCCCAGTTCGCCTTCCACGGTCACGCCGACGGCGTGGGCCAGCTGCACCACCTTGCGGGTGACGTCGATGTTGTACTCGTACTCGGCCGGGGTCTTGCCGTCTTCGCGCAGCGAGCCGTCCATCATCACCGACGAGAAGCCCAGGTCGATCGCGCCCTGGCAGATCGCCGGCGACTGGCCGTGGTCCTGGTGCATCACCACGGGGATGTGCGGGTAGGCTTCGACCGCGGCTTCGATCAGGTGGCGCAGGAAATGCTCACCGGCGTATTTGCGCGCGCCGGCCGAGGCTTGCATGATCACCGGGGCGTTGACCTCGTCGGCCGCCTGCATGATGGCCTGCACTTGCTCGAGGTTGTTCACGTTGAAGGCCGGCAGGCCGTAGCTGTTCTCGGCCGCGTGGTCCAGCAGCTGGCGCATCGATACGAGTGGCATGTCTAACTCCTAAATAAAAATTGGGTGTCTCTGTATTTTTCTGTCGGCGCTCAATACCCCACCCTGACAATCTTCAGGGTGTTGGTACCGCCCGGCTGCCCCATCGGTTCGCCGATGGTCAGCACGATGAAATCGCCACGCTGCACCACACCCTGCGCCAGCAGCAGCTCTTCGGCCTGCTCGAGCGCGGTGTCGCGGTCGGCGCTGGACTGCAGCGGCAGCGGCACCACGTTGCGGTACAGCTGCATCTTGCGCTGCGAGGCCAGGTTGGGCGTCATCGCATAGATCGGCACATGGATTCGGTGACGGCTCATCCACAATGCGGTGGCGCCGGAATCGGTCAGCGCGGCAATCGCCTTCACCTGCAAATGATAGGCCGTGAACAGCGCACCCATCGCCACCGACTGGTCGATGCGCGAGAAGGTCTGGTTCAGGAAATCGGTGTCGAGCTGCACCACCTCGGACTTCTCGGCTTCGATGCAGACCGCGGCCATGGCCTCGACCGTCTCCACGGGGTAGCGGCCGGCGGCGGTTTCAGCCGACAGCATCACCGCGTCGGTGCCGTCCAGCACGGCGTTGGCCACGTCCGAGACCTCGGCGCGCGTGGGCACCGGGTTGACGATCATGCTCTCCATCATCTGGGTGGCGGTGATGGTCAGCTTGTTGGCCTCGCGCGCCAGCTTGATCATGCGCTTCTGCAGCGCCGGCACGGCGGCATTGCCCACTTCCACGGCCAGGTCGCCGCGCGCCACCATGATGCCGTCGGACGCCTGCAGGATCTCTTCCAGCACGCCCGGGCGGATCGCCTCGGCACGCTCGATCTTGGCGATCATGCGGGCCTTGTGGCCGTGCGGCTGGCCGGCCACGGCGGTCAGCTGGCGCGCCATTTCCATGTCGGTGGCATTCTTGGGGAAGCTGACGGCGACGTAGTCCGCGCCCAGGGCCATAGCGGTCTTGATGTCGTCCATGTCCTTGGCGGTCAGCGCCGGCGCCGACAGCCCGCCGCCCTGGCGGTTGATGCCCTTGTTGTTGGACAGCTCGCCGCCCACGCGCACGGTGGTGAAGATCTCGCTGCCGAACACACGGTCCACCACCAGCACGATCAGGCCGTCGTTGAGCAGCAGCAGATCGCCCGGGCCGACGTCGCGCGGCAGGTCCTGGTAGTCCAGGCCGGCGCGCTGCTCGTTGCCGAGCTGGCAGCTCGAATCCAGGATGAACGGATCGCCCACCTTGAGCGTGATCTTGCCGTGCTCGAACTTGCCGACGCGGATCTTGGGGCCCTGCAGGTCGGCCATGATGGCGACCTCGCGCCCGCATGCCTGCGCGGCTTCGCGCACCAGGCGGGCGCGGTCGAGATGGTCCTGGGCGGTGCCGTGCGAAAAATTCAGCCGCACCACGTCGACCCCCGCCGCGATCATGCGGGTCAGGATTTCCAGCGAGCTGGAGGCGGGGCCGATGGTGGCGACGATCTTGGTGGAACGAGTCATGCGCGGAATTCCTGGTTCAGGGCCCCGGCAATACCGCCGGGCCCGGCGGATGCGTCAGCCTGCGGCGCGCTGCTCCAGCACTTCGAATGCGGGCAGCTTCTTGCCTTCCAGGAATTCCAGGAACGCGCCGCCGCCGGTGGAGATATAGCCCACGCGGTCGGCAATGCCGTACTTGGCGATCGCGGCCAGCGTGTCGCCGCCGCCGGCGATCGAGAACGCCTTCGATTCAGCGATGGCCTGGGCCAGCACCTTGGTGCCGTTGCCGAACTGGTCGAATTCGAACACGCCCACCGGGCCGTTCCAGACGATGGTGCCGGCGGCCTTGAGCTGCTCGGCCAGCATCGCGGCGGTCCTGGGGCCGATGTCCAGGATCATGTCGTCGTCGGCCACGTCCTTGACGTCCTTGACGGTGGCCGCGGCAGTGGCGCTGAATTCCTTGGCGCACACCACGTCGACCGGGATCGGCACCGAGGCGCCCCGCCTGGCCATGATGTCGATGATGGTTTTGGCGTCGCCGACCAGGTCGGCTTCGGCCAGTGACTTGCCGATCTTCAGGCCGGCGGCCAGCATGAAGGTATTGGCGATGCCGCCGCCGACGATCAGGTTGTCGACCTTGTCGGCCAGCGACTTCAGGATGGTCAGCTTGGTCGAGACCTTGGAGCCGGCCACGATCGCCACCAGCGGGCGCGCCGGCTGGCCCAGCGCCTTGCCCAGCGCGTCGATCTCGGCGGCCAGCAGCGGGCCGGCGCAGGCGATCGGGGCGTACTTGGCGATGCCATGCGTGGTGGCTTCGGCACGGTGGGCGGTGCCGAAGGCATCGTTCACGTAGACGTCACACAGCCTGGCCATCTTCCGGGCCAGTTCGTCGCTGTTCTTCTTTTCGCCCTTGTTCACGCGGCAGTTTTCCAGCAGCACCACCTGGCCCGGCGCCACCTCGACGCCGTCGACCCAGTTCTGCACCAGCTTGACCGGCTTGCCCAGCAGCTCGGACAGGCGCGTGGCGATCGGCGCCAGCGAGTCCTCGGGCTTGAACTCGCCCTCGGTCGGGCGGCCCAGGTGGGAGGTGACCATCACCGCGGCGCCGCCAGCCAGGCATGCCTCGATGGCCGGCACCGAGGCGCGGATGCGGGTGTCCTCGGTGATGTTGCCGGCGTCATCCTGCGGCACGTTCAGGTCGGCGCGGATAAACACCCGCTTGCCGGAGATTTTGCCTTGGGAAATCAGGTCGGAAAGACGCAGGACAGAGGTCATGGCGATGGATGGCGCGAGATTTCGCTGGAATTCGGGGAAACGGGCATTTTACCTGATCGTGGTCAACGCTTTGCCGATTCCGGACCGTTACGCACTTAGCATGCGGCCCTTGCGGCACATTCAGGGCAACCCCACAGGGTGCTAGTGACATACCTCCCCACGAAAGAAGGGTCAGCTCCATGCCCCTCTTGACCCCCGAGTGCGGTAATGTATGCAACGTCTGCTATAACAGACACGCAAAAAGCGCCAGAGCCGGTCTTGAAACGGCCATGACAACAGGCGGCCAAAATAACAAGCAGCCAAAAAGAATGCAGCCGGTGTGCGATCAGACGCAGCGCCGGCGCCGCGCATTTCCTTGTCGCGAATGCAGGGGGTGAGTCAGATGAAAGAAGCCGACATGCACGGAGCGATCCGTGGCTTGTACGAGGGCATTCTCGATCCCGGTGCCTGGCAGCAGAGCCTGCGCACCCTGACGGAACTGGCGGACACGGCACATGCCTCGATGATGGTCTGGGACACCGTCCGCGACCAGGTCACCGTCAATGAGATCGTCAATCCGGTGGTGGAACTGTTTTCCGAGTACGAATCGGACTACCAGGCCATCGATCCGGCCAAGCAGTACGCGCCGCGCCTTCGGCCGGGCGACTGGTATATCGACGCGCGCGAACTGGGCGAAGGCACCATGGCCCGCCATCCGTTCTACCGCGACTTCTTCCACCGCTACGACCTGCGCTCCTACGTGGCCTGCCTGGTCGAGCGCCAGCCCCACTACGAAGTCTATTTCTCGATGCAGCGCGCGCGCACGCAGCCGCTGTTCTCGCCCGACGACACCCGCGGCATGGACTGGATCATCCCGCATATGCGCAGCGCCATGGCCATGCGCGACCGCACGCTGGGGCTGACGGTGCTGGCGCGGCTGTCGACGCAGCTGGTGGAGCGGCTCAATTTTGCCCTGCTGGTGTTCTCGCCGCAGCGCCAGGTGCTGCTGAGCAACCGCGCCGGCGAGCGCTGGGCGCGGCGCCTGGACCCGGCCGGCAAGGTGTCGGACTGGAACCTGTCGCGCCCGTTCGCCGACATGGTGCAGGCCGCCTGCGACCCGCAGCGCGCGGTCGCCGCGCAGGCCGCCCGCGCCACCGACGGCAACGGTGCCTGCGCGCAGGTGATCGTGCTGCCGCTGCCGCCCTCGCACGCGTTTGCCGCGCAATGGCAGGAACCGGCGGCACTGGTGATCGTGCATGAGCAGGACAGCGCGCCGCTGTTGCTGGCGCCGGTGCTGCGCGACCTGTACGGACTGACCCCGGCGGAGACCCGGCTGACCACCCAGCTCGCCACCGGACAGGGCCTGCCCGAAGCCAGCCAGCAGCTGAACATCCGCCACGAAACCGCGCGCACCCAGCTCAAGGCCATATTCCACAAGACCGGCTGCAACAGCCAGGCCCAGCTGACGCATCTGCTCTCGCGCCTGGGCGCGGCGCTGGACGAGGCCTGAACACCACGCGCCCGGCAGCGGGCCGGCGCCGCGCCCGCGGCCCGCCCGTTGCCCCGCGAAGAAAGTGCTAAAAATAAAAGAAGTAAAAAGAAGGGAAGCCATGAGCGACACACAGATGCACGACACCATTCGCGCGCTGTACGAGGGGATCTTCGATGCCGATGCCTGGCAGCGCAGCCTGGGCGCGCTGTGCCAGGCCAGCGGCAGCACGCATGCCCATCTGCTGGTGCTCGACACGGTCAACGAGCGCGTGCTGGTGAACCAGGAGGTCAACCCCATGCCGGAGGCGGTGGCCGCCTACAGCGAACAGTACGTAGCCATCGACCCGGCCCTGCCGTTCGCCAGGCGCATGTCGGTGGGCAACTGGTATATCGATTCACGCGAGCTGGGCGCGCAGGCGATGCGCAAGTCGCCCTTCTACGGCGAGTTCCTGCGGCAATTCGAACAGTCATCGGTGATGGCCTGCCTGATCGAGCGCCAGCCGCACTACGACGTGTTCCTGTCGCTGCAGCGCCCGCAGGGCCACGACCACTATTCGCCCGAAGACGCGCGCGCGCTCGACTGGGCCATCCCGCACATGCGCCATGCGATGGCGCTGCGCGACCGCACCCACCAGGTGTCGACACTGGCGCATGCGTCGGCGCAACTGATGGAGCGGCTGCCGTTCGGCGTGATCGTGTTCCGCGACGACGGCAAGCCGCTGATGGCCAACAGCATTGGCGAGACCTGGGTGCGCCGGCTGCTGCCGGCGGTGTCGGTCGAAACCCGCGCCGTGGCGCCGCCCGCCATAGCCGTGCGCGAGGAAGCCGACTGGCAGCTGTCGCGCCCGTTTGCCGAGGCGCTGCGGGCGGCATGCAACCCCGCCAACCCGCAGCCGGCGCAGGCGCTGCGTGCGGTCGACAGCGCCGGCCGCCAGGCCCAGGTCGTGCTGCTGCCGCTGCCGCCGGCACACCATCTGGCGATGGACTGGCAGCGCCCCAGCGTGCTGGTGGCGATCCACGAGCCCGGCACCGCGCCGATGACGCTGCCAGCCGTTTTGCGCGACCTCTACGGCCTCACTCCGGCCGAGACCCGGCTGGCACTGCAGCTGTCATCGGGCATCGGCCTGCCCGAGGCGTGCGAGCTGATCGGCATCCGGCGCGAGACCGGGCGCACGCAACTCAAGGCGATCTTCACCAAGACCGGGACGGGCACGCAGGCGCAACTGGCGCACCTGCTCACGCGGCTGGGGGTACGGACCTGACCGAGGCCGGCGCGCGTCAGTCGATCGACGCGCCCACGGTCTTGACCACCCCCGCCCACTTCTGCCGATCCCCCTTCACCGTAGCCTTGAACTGATCCACGGTCTCGACCCGCGGCGTGTTGCCGGCATCGATCAGCTTCTGGCGGATCGCCGGCGTTTCCAGCGCCACCTTCACCGCATCGTTGACCTTGCGCGCGATCTTCGGATCCAGCCCCTTGGGCCCGAAGAAGCCGAACCAGATGGTGCTGTTGAAGCCGGGCAGGCCGCTCTCGGCAATGGTCGGCACGTCGGGAATCACTTGCACGCGCTGCTTGGTGGTCACGCCCAGCAGGCGCACCTTGCCGGCGCGGTACTGCGGCAGCACGCTCTGCACCTGGTTGAAGATGCAGCAGACCTCGCCCTTCACCACCGCCTGCAGCGCGTCGGGGCCGCCCTTGTAGGGCACGTGGACCATGTCCAGGCCGGCGCGCGCATTGAACTCGGCAAAGGCCAGGTGCGTGCCGGTGCCGTTGCCGGTGGAGGCAAAGTTGTACTTGCCCGGGTTGGCCTTGACCTTCTCGATAAACTCCTTGACCGACTTCACGTCCAGCACCGCCGGGTTGACGGTCAGCACGTTGGAGACCTCGACCAGCGGCGCGATCGGGGTGAAATCGGCCTCGGCGTCGAACGGCAGGTTCTTGTACAGCGCCGGGTTGATGCCGTGCGTGGCGGCGGTGCCCAGCAGCAGCGTGTAGCCATCCGGCCTGGCATGCGCCACCACCTCGGAGGCGACGTTGCCGCCGGCGCCCGGCCGGTAGTCGTAGATGATGGTGGCCTTCAGCGACTTCTGCAGCGATTCCTGCAGCGTGCGGCCGACGATGTCGACGCCGGAGCCGGCAGTAAAGCCCATCAGGATCGTCACCGGCTGCGTCGGCCACTCCCCTTGCGCGCGGGCGGGCGAGCTGACCGTGCTGATGGCAGCGGCGGCGCACAGCGCGGCCAGGCCGGTAGCGGAACGGAAGGACAAGCGCGGAAGCAGGCGGGACGAAGTAGGCATGGGGGGCACCGTCGGTAAGTATCAGCAAGATAAGACCCGGCGCGGCGGGTCGGCACAATGATGACCGGGATCTGAGCCCCGGGCCAGCGCCACACGATAGCAAGGTTCCTGCCAAAACCAAACGACCGTGTTCGCTTGAGGGTATTCGATCGGGGCATATGTACCCCTCCTCGGCATCGCCTCAGCGCCGCAGCAGCCCCACCAGCTCGTCCACGTCCGGCAGCGGCGCGCCGGTTCCCGCGGCGCTGTCGTCGTCGGCCTCCAGCAGCCCGTCGGCCAGCGCGCGCTTGTCGCGGTGCAGGTCGACGATGCGCTCTTCGATGGTGCCGGCATTGATCAGCCGGTACACCGTCACCGGGCGCTGCTGGCCGATGCGGTGCGCGCGGCCCATGGCCTGGTCTTCGGCGGCGGGATTCCACCAGGGGTCGGCAATGATCACGTAGTCGGCCGCGGTCAGGTTCAGGCCGAAGCCGCCGGCCTTCAGGCTGATCAGGAAGACATCGCCCTCGCCCGCCTGGAAGGCGGCCACGCGGCGGGTGCGCTCGGCCGCGGGGGTGGCGCCGTCCAGGTACTGCAGCGCCAGCCCGGCGCGCTCCAGCCCCTGGCGCAGCAGCTGCAGGAAGTCGACAAACTGGCTGAACACCAGGGTCTTGTGGCCGCTCGCGGCAAGCTCGCTGGCCAGCTCGACAAAGGCGCGCACCTTGGCGCCTTCGGACAGCTGGCCGCTGAGTTCCGGCGTGATCAGGCGCGGGTCGCACGCGGCGCGCCGCAGCCGCATCAGCTGCGCCAGCACGTGGATGCGCGCCTGGGCCTGGTGCTGGGCCTGCGCCAGGGCGCGCGCACGGGCCCCGGCAGGCGCGCCTTTGGTGGCCTTGCGTGCCGCTTCCACGCGCGCCAGCGCGGCCTCGGCCTCGGTCTGGGCCTGGCGGCGCAGGGCCTCGTAGTGCGCGGCTTCGACCGGCTCGGGCTCGACCCGGATCACCAGCTCCGTGCGCGGCGGCAGTTCGTCCAGCACCTGCGCCTTGGTCCGGCGCAGCACGAACGGCGCGATCATGCGGCGCAGCCGCTGGCGCGCCTCGCGCATGCCGCCGCGCTCGATCGGGTTGGCAAAGTGTTCGTTGAAGCGGGCCAGCGAGCCCAGCAAGCCCGGATTGCAGAACCGCATCACCGACCACAGCTCGGCCAGCCGGTTCTCCACGGGCGTGCCGGTCAGCGCCATGCGGAAGCCCGACGGCAGCGCGAACATGGCCTGCGCCCGCCGCGTGACCGCGTTCTTGAAGGCCTGCGCCTCGTCCGCGACCACGGTATGCCATTCGCGCGCGCAGAACGCCTTGCTGGCCTGCTGCAGCAGCGTGTACGAGATGATCACCAGGTCATGCGGCCCGGCCTGCGCCAGCAGCGTCTCACGATCGCCCTCGGCATAGACATGGACGTTGAGCGTGGGCGCAAAGCGCCGCGCCTCGGCCGCCCAGTTGCCGCACACCGAAGTCGGCGCGATCACCAGCGCGGCGCCGCCGCCGGCGCGCGCCACCAGCACCGCCAGCGCCTGCAGGGTCTTGCCCAGGCCCATGTCGTCGGCCAGGCAGGCGCCCAGGCCCGAGGCCGCCAGCGTCATGGCCCAGCGGTAGCCAGCCTCCTGGTAGGGCCGCAGCTCAGCCGCCAGCGTGGCAGGCAGCGCGATGTCAGCCTCGCGCGCGGCGCGCAGCCGGGCGATGCGCTGGCGGAAATGCGCATCGGGATCGACGCCGGCGCCGGCCAGCACGTCATCCAGCCACGGCGTGGCCATCTGCGGGACGCGAATGCCGTCGGGCACATGCTCACCGACGCCGGCGAGGTCGCGCAGCCGGCCGCGCAGCGTGCGCGTCAGCGCCACGTAGACGCCCTGCCCCATCGGCACGAAGCGCCCGGCGTGGCTGCCGGTCCAGTCGATCAGCTTGCCCAGCTCCAGCACCAGCCCCTCGGCCACGCGCAGCTCGCCGGCCAGCCGGTACCACGCGCCGCGGCTCTCGATCTGCACGCCCAGCTGCCGCAGGTCGGCCGGCAGCACGCGAATCTCCTTGCCGCGCGGCCATTCCACGGCCTGCACGGCGGGCAGTCCGGGCAGCGCCTCGACCACGGCGAGCGCGTCCTCCGGATCGTCCAGCATCCAGGTGTATTCGCCGCCCGGCGGCGCCAGCGCCACCAGCTGCGGCAATGCCGCGAAGACCTCGGCCACGCTGGCCAGCTCGGCATCCAGGTCGCGTTGCGTGGCCAGGGTCTCGCCGCGCACCGCCGCCATCAGGCGCTCGCGTCCGGCGCCGGGCGCGAGCCGCGGCCCGAGCGGCCCCAGCGGCGTCACCACCAGCCGCAGCGAAATGCCGCGCCCCGCCAGCCCGCCCAACGGTGCCACCTCGGCGCGCAGGCGCGCGTCAGCCTCCACCGCGCGCGATCCGCCCGCCTGGTCGGCCTGGACCTGGAACTGGCCGGCCAGCGCGCGCAAGGTCTGGTCGAGCTGGGCGTGGCCGTCCTCCGGGATCGCCAGGCCAGCGCCGATCAGCCGGGCAGCCTCGAACTGCGCCGGCGTAAAGCGGATCAGCCGCAGCCGGTGCGGGCCGTCGCGCACCACCGTGAGCTGGCGCAGGGCCTCGGCCTCCTGGTGCGCGGCGGCCGGCAGCAAGGCTTCCATCGCCGGCGCCTCGCGCACCGGCGGGAACATGCGCAGCACGTAGCGGCCGGCGCTGCGCACCGCTTCCAGCGCGGGCGCGTCCTCCACCACCTCCAGCGTCTGCGACGGCGCATGCGCCAGCACCACGCCCGGGTGCCCCACCAGCGCCATCGCCGCGGCGGCGCGGTCGAGCACGTAGCGCCGGTTGTGCGACTGGTCGCGGCGGATGGCGCGGGCCACGCGGGCGTCCCACGGCGCCAGCCGGTCGTCCTCGGCCACGCGCGCCAGCGGCACCGGCCTGGGCTTGCCCCAGCCGCGCGCGCCGCGCACCTGCTCGAGCGGCTCGATCGTGCCGGGCGCGCCGTCGGCATCCAGCGTCAGCGCCCACAGCAGGCGCCTGCCGCCTTCGCCCCCGGCGGCAGGCTCGCTGCCGGCGAGCGCGCGCAGCGCCTCCAGCGCCTGCTGCCAGCCGGCCTGCGGCGCGGACGCGCCGCCGGGGTCGGAAGCCCTGTCAGGCGGGACATCGGGTCCGGGATGTGGGGTCAAAGGCACGGCGAGTGTGGGAATCAAGGCCGCCAGCGCGGCGGCACGGTGCGCGGAACAGGGCAAGAATGCCCGAAAAAGAGGATTCTAGACCGCAGCGGCGCCCGCACCGCGTTGTGACCCATGCCCCCCGGGCTTACAATATCGTTTTTGCTATTTCCACGGCGCAGGGAGAACAGACATGTCGATGGCGGATCGCGACGGCAAGATTTGGATGGACGGCAAGCTGATCGAATGGCGCGACGCCAAGATCCACGTGCTGACGCATACGCTGCACTATGGCATGGGCGTGTTCGAGGGCGTACGCGCCTACAAGACCCCCGAAGGCACCGCCATCTTCCGCCTGAAGGAGCACACCCGCCGCCTGTTCAATTCGGCCAAGATCTTCCAGATGGTCATGCCCTTCGACGAGGCCACGCTGGAAGCGGCGCAGCGAGAAGTGGTGCGCGCCAACAAGCTGGAATCCTGCTACATCCGCCCGATCGTGTGGGTCGGCGACGAGAAACTGGGCGTCTCGGCCAAGGGCAACACCATCCACGTGGCAATCGCGGCCTGGCCGTGGGGCGCCTACCTGGGCGAGGAAGGCATGGAGCGCGGCATCCGCGTGAAGACCTCGTCGTTCACGCGCCACCACGTCAACGTGTCGCTGGTGCGCGCCAAGGCGAGCGGCTACTACATCAACTCGATCCTGGCCAACCAGGAAGCCACCGGCCTGGGCTACGACGAAGCGCTGCTGCTCGACACCGAGGGCTATGTCAGCGAAGGCTCGGGCGAGAACGTCTTCATCGTGCGCAACGGCGTGATCTACACCCCGGACCTGGCCTCGTGCCTGGACGGCATCACCCGCGACGCCACCCTGACCATCGCGCGCGACCTGGGCATCGAGGTGCGTGAAAAGCGCATCACCCGCGACGAGATGTACTGCGCAGACGAAGCCTTCTTCACCGGCACCGCCGCCGAAGTCACGCCGATCCGCGAACTGGACGACCGCGTCATCGGCGAAGGCCGCCGCGGCCCGGTGACCAAGCAGATCCAGGACGCGTTCTTTGCCGCCGTGGGCGGCACCAACGAAAAGTACAAGAAGTGGCTGACGCTGGTCTGAGCACCGGCTGCCAGCCCCTGTTGCGCGCGCCCGGCACTGCCGGGCGAGGCACACCCTCTGTTTTCATCGAACAATAAGCATCACTCCCTGCAACACCATGACGCAAACCGCCACCATCATCGAAATCGGCGCTGAAGACATTCCGCTGCATTGCCCGACCGCCAACACCCCGGCATGGAACTACCATCCGCGCGTGTTCCTCGACGTGGCAGACACCGGCGAAGCCAAGTGCCCGTACTGCGGCACCGTCTACAAGCTCAAGCCGGGCACCGTGCTGAAGGGCCACCACTGACCCGAGCCGCCCGCATTCGCACGATCCTGACGCTCCGGGCCGCTTGCAGGCGCCCCGGAGCGTCGGCATTGCCGGCGTCCGCGCCGACGCTCCCGTGCCGGCTCCAAGCGCCCCGCCCATGAAGAAAGCCCTCGTCATCGCCCCCAACTGGATCGGCGACGCCCTGATGGCGCAGCCGCTCTTTGCGCTGCTCAAGGCGCGCCATCCGCGCCTGGTTATCGACGCACTCGCGCCCAAGTGGGTCGCGCCCGTGCTCGCGCGCATGCCGGAGATCGGCCGCGTGTTCCCGTCCGACCTCGCGCACGGCAAGCTGCAGCTGTCGGCACGGCTGATGTTCGCGCAGCAGCTCAAGAACGAAGGCTATGACCTCGCCTACGTGCTGCCGAACTCGCTCAAGTCGGCACTGGTCCCCTGGCTGGCCGGCATCCCGCTGCGCATCGGCTACCGCGGCGAAGCCCGCTTCGGCCTGCTCAACGTGCGCCACGCCAACCCGCCGCGCGACAAGCGCCCGCCGATGGTGGAGCACTACGCCCGCCTGGCGCTCAAGCCCGGCGCGCGCCTGCCCGAAGACCTGCCCGAGCCGCGCCTGCGCGTCGACCCGACGCGCATGGCGGCCACCGCCGAGCGCTTTGGCATCGCCCCGCACACGCGCGTGATCGCGTTCTGCCCGGGTGCCGAGTTCGGCCCGGCCAAGCGCTGGCCGGCCGGGCATTTCGCCAGGCTCGCGCAGATGCTGCGGCGTTCCTACCCGTATGCGCAGATGATCACGCTGGGCTCGGCCAAGGACGCCGAGATCGCCGCCGAGATCGTCAGCGAGGCCCCGTTCGTGCGCAACCTGTGCGGCCAGACCTCGCTGGATGACGCCGTGGACCTGCTGGCGCTCTCCGAAGCCGCGGTCTGCAACGACTCCGGCCTGATGCACGTCACCGCGGCGCTGAACCGGCCCCAGGTGGCGGTGTTCGGCTCGAGCGACCCGCGCCACACGCCGCCGTTGTCACAGGCAGCGAGTATCATGTGGCTGCAACTGGAGTGCAGTCCCTGCTTCAAGCGCGAGTGCCCGCTGGGCCACCTGCGCTGCCTGAAAGAGATCGAACCTGAAATGGTGTTCGTCGAGCTGCGCAAGCTGCTGCACCGGCCCTGACCTCACTGCCCTCGCCACTTCTACTGCCACCATGCCTCGCTTTGCCCGCCTGTTCGATTCCGCCGAAGACATCGTCGAAGCCTTTCGCGAAGCGCTGAAGCTGCGCGACGCAGACGGCGCGCTGCGCCTGTGGCTGGACGAAGACTCGATCACCTGCGTGCTGCCCGACGGCCAGCGCCTGATCGGCCACGAACAGCTGCGCCAGGCCTTCCTGCAACTGCTGGAAGAACAGCCGGTGCTGGTCGATGCAATCGAGACCAGCAGCCATGCGTCGATGGCCGTGTCGATCTTCGACGTGACCGAGGCGCTGCGCTTCGGCGGCGACCGCGTCGAGGCCGACCTGTACGTGCACACCACCTATGTACTGATGCAGAACCACGAAGGCTGGCGCCTGGCGCATATCCACTGCAGCCCGGCCAACGCGGTGCAGGTTGCCGCCGTGGCCGCCGCGCCGGGGCAGGCGCTGCACTGAACCCGCATGGCCGCCGCGCCGCGGCCTGCTGCAACACCACGCCGGCATGACGCAGCTTCCGCACCACCGCCTTCCCCAGGCCGTCCACGCCGCCCAGGCTGATCCCGCCACGGCGCCCGGCCATGGCTACGGCGAAGGCGTGCCGATGCCCTGGTGGCTGCGCGGCGGCCATGCCCAGACCATCATCCCCGCGCGCTTCACGCGCCGCCCGCCGCGCGTGACCTTCCGCCGCGAGCGCTGGGATACCCCCGACCAGGACTTCATCGACCTCGACTGGACCACCCACCCGGTGCGCCCGGACACGCCGCTGGTGGTGATGTTCCACGGCCTGGAGGGCGATTCCGGCAGCCACTACGCGCAGGCGCTGATGCATGCGCTGTCCCTGCGCGGCTGGCAGGGCGTGGTCCCGCATTTCCGCGGCTGCTCGGGCGAGCTCAACCTGGCACCGCGCTTCTACCATTCGGGCGATTCGGCCGAGATCCGCTGGGTGCTGGAACGCATGCGCCAGCGCCATTGCGCCAACGGGCGCAAGCTGCTGGTGGTGGGGATCTCGCTGGGCGGCAACGCACTGCTGCGCTTCCTGGGCGAGGACGGCACCAGCGCCGGCCACGTGCATGCGGCCGCGGCGATCTCCGCGCCGCTGGACCTGGCTGCCGGCGGTGCGGCGCTGTCGGCCGGCTTCAACCTGGTCTATACGCGCATGTTCCTGCAGACGCTCAAGCGCAAGTCGCTGGCCAAGCTGGGGCAGTTCCCGGGGCTGTTCGACCGCGACACGATGCTGGCCAGCCGCGACCTGTACGCCTTCGACAACGTCGTCACCGCGCCGCTGCACGGCTTTGTCGATACCGACGACTACTGGCGCCGCGCCGCCAGCAAACCCGTGCTGCGCGACATCGCCGTGCCCACGCTGGTGCTCAATGCGCGCAACGATCCTTTCCTGCCGGCCCGGCACCTGCCCGGCCCGGCCGACGCCAGCCCCCAGGTATGGCTGGAACAGCCCGAGCACGGCGGCCATGTCGGCTTCATGACCCCGCCCGAGGGCTGGCGCCGGCACCTGCCCCTGCTGCCCGACGGGCGCTTCAGCGGCGACATCGAATGGTTGCCGGCACGGATCCTGAGATTTTTTGACGGCATGATGTGAGGCGGGCGCAGTCCCCCCACGGCCCGCCGAGGAGACAGACATGGACGAGATCGTCAGGCAAGCCATGGCACGCTGGCCCAACGTGCCCAACGCCTACGGCTGGCTGGCACTGGACCGCCGCGGCCAGTGGCGCCTGCGCAATGAGTACGCCCAGCAGCACGGGCTGTCGGGCGACCCCATCCGCCATGAAGCGCTGATCGGCTTTATCGAACGCAACTACCTGTGCGACGAGCGCGGCGCCTGGTACTTCCAGAACGGTCCGCAGCGGGTGTTCGTTTCGCTGGGCTATGCGCCGTGGGTCGTGCGGCTGCATGAAGGCGCGCTGCGCACGACCACGCAGCAGGCCTTCACGCTGCAGGCCTGCTACGCCGACGAGCACGGCAACGTGGTGCTGGCCGGCACGGTCGAGGGCATGGCGCAAGGCAGCCCGCCGGCACAGCAGGCCGCCCTGCTGCACGACCACGACCTGGAACTGTTCAGCGGCGCCAGCACCTGGCATGGCGAAGCCTGCGGCACTGACCTGGGCGTATTCCACCACGATGGCCGCGACATCCCGATCGAGCCGGTTGCCGAGAGCGAGGTGCCCAGGCGCTTTGGCTTCGTGCGCCAGCCGGCGCCGCCGGCTGGCTGAACGCCTGCCTCAGTTAGGCATGCCCTTGCTGTCCTGCTTGTCCTCGCGGTACTGGCGCTCCAGCTGGTGCAGGCGCGCATCGACCTCGGACAGCGTGTAGAAGTCGCCGTCGCCGGCCTTGCGCGCGATCTGCAACTGCTCGATCGCGGCCTGGTAGGCACCGTCCATCGCATACTTCTCGGCCAGCGCCTGGTGCTGCTGCAAGCGCTTGCCCTGGCCCGCGTAGGCGCGCGCCAGCAGCTCCCACCATTCGCTGCGGCTGGTCTCCTGGCGCGTGCGTTCGCGCAGGAAGCGCACGGCCTCTTCATAGCGGCCTGAGCCGACCAGGGTATCGGCATAGGCAATCGCCACCGCATGCGACAGCGGGAACGCCTTCATCGACGCGCTGGCCTGGGACAGCGCCTCGGGCACGCGGCCCTGCGCGCGCGCCAGTTCCACCGCCATCACGTCCAGCATGGGGCTGCCCGAGGAGGCGCCGGGAATATTGCCGTAGAGACGGCGCGCCTCGGCCAGCTCCTGTTCGGCGGCCGGGTAGCGGCCCAGCCGCTGCTCGGTGAAGGCAAGGCCGTAGTGCAGCGCCGGAGCACGCAGTGCCGTTGCTCCCGGCAGTTGCGTGCGCAGCGCCGCGCGCAGGTTCTGCAGGTCGCTGGGCGACGATTCCTGGATCACGCGGGCCCGCATCCGCGCAAACTCGTATTCAGGCGTGTTGGCGACCTTGCGCTTGCTGGCATGGCTGACGCGGTCCTGCATGTCGGCAATCCGCTCGGAGGTCAGCGGGTGAGTCCGCACATAAGACGGGACCGAATTTTCCGCGGTCCCCGATGCGCGCTGCAGCCGCATGAAGAAATCGGGCATGCCCTGCGGGTCAAACCCCGCCGCGGTCAGGATCTGGAAGCCGACCCGGTCGGCCTCGCGCTCGGCCCCGCGCGAGAACGACAGCTGGTTGGCGATGGCCGCGCCCTGCCCGCCCATGGCCAGCGCCGCCGCGGCGTCCGGGCTGCGCGTGGCGGCCAGGCCCGCCAGCACCATCGAGGCCAGCGCGATCCACATCGACTGGTCCTGCGAGGTGATGCCACGCGCGATATGCCGCTGCATCACGTGGCCGATTTCATGGCCCAGCACCGAGGCCAGTTCCGATTCCGTATCGGACTGCACCAGCAGCCCGGTATGCACGCCGATATAGCCGCCCGGCAGCGCAAACGCGTTGATGCTGCGGTCACGCACCGCGAACAGGTCAAAGCCGGTGGCAAAGGTGCCCGCACCGGTCGAGCCGGAGATATTCTGGCGCCGCGCCGCCTGCACCAGCCGGTAGCCCAGCGCGTTCAGGTAATCGGACAGCAGCGGATCCGGCACGTACAGCGGGTCGCGCCGGATATCGCGCATGATGCGGTCGCCCAGGCGCTTTTCCATGTCGGGCGACAGCGACGCCGTGGACGGGTCGCCCAGGTCCGGCAGCTGCACGCCGCCGGCCTCCACCACCGCGTTGTTGGTGCGCAGGCCGAACTCGGACTTCTGGCCCGCCTTCACGCTGCGGTTCAGGTTGTCATAGACCTGGTCGCTGGCCTCGCCCGAGATGGCGGGCACCGGCTGCGGGGGCCTGGCCGCGGGCGCAGCCGCCGCCGGCGTGGCTGGCGCCGGGGCCGTGCGCGGCGTACCCTGGGGCCAGGCCGGCGCCGCGAACGTCAGCGCCAGCAGCGCCGCCAGCGGCCGCCGCCATGGCGTCCATGCGCCGCCAGCGTGGCAATGGCCGGCGCCTGCGCGATGTGACGCGGAGCCGGCGGGAACAGCGTCCGCCACGGCGCCGGGGCCGCGTGCGGCAGACCTGCGAAGCGATGGGTGTTTTGGCATGTTGCTATGATAGCGGCCTCCCGTGGCCGTTCCCATCGGATGCTTCCCAGGGACGCCGGCGGCCACCAGCACGCAGTTCGCACTGAAGCTCTCGATCATGACCCAGCTCACCCATTTCGATACCGCCGGACAAGCCCACATGGTCGACGTCGGCGACAAGGCCAGCACCCACCGCGTCGCCGTGGCCACCGGCACCATCACCATGCAGCCAGCCACCTTCGCGCTGGTGCGCGACGGCAGCGCCAAGAAAGGCGACGTGATCGGCATCGCCCGCGTGGCGGCGATCATGGCCACCAAGCGCACCGCCGACCTGATCCCGCTATGCCACCCGATCGGCCTGACCAAGGTGGCGGTCGAGTTCGCATTGGACGAGGCCACCGCCACTGTCGCCTGCACCGTGCGCACCGAAACCCGCGGCCAGACCGGCGTGGAGATGGAAGCACTGACCGGCGTGCAGGTGGCGCTGCTGACGATCTATGACATGTGCAAGGCGGTGGACCGCGGCATGGTGATCGGCAATGTGAAGTTGCTGGAAAAGCATGGGGGCAAGTCGGGGGATTGGGTGGAGGCCGGCTGACCTCCGCACGTGACGCCTGCAACACGCGCCGCGATGGGCAGTGTCACGATGTCTTACGCCAGGGTCGTTCCCCGGTAATAGAGGTAACGCCGCATTTCCAGCCGGGCCGCCGTGGCGCCGGCGCGGGACAATTTGGTATTCAATATGATTGCAGGCCCGCCGCTGGTTGCGGCCTGCTGACCCTGTCCGTGGCGTGCCATGCGGTGCGCGCGGGGATGAGGTGGATACCATGAACGGGCGCATGCTCTGCCAGATCGCCCTGGCACTCGCGGCCACGGCCGCAAGCGGCGCCGCCCTCGCCGGGCGGGCCGATCTCCACGATGCCGCTTTGCACGATAGCGACGCACGCGGCGGCTTCATCAAGACGCGCACAAGCGTCGGCGTGGGCCTCTATTTCGGGCCCGGCGTGTTCTACGGCGGCTACCCGTATGGCTACCCCGCCCCGTACTACTACCCGCCCGCCGTGGTCACCGCACCCGCGGCGCCGCCGCAGTACATCGAACAGGGTCCGAACGGCCCCGTGCCGGTCCCCGGCCCGGACGGCGTAGCGCCGCAGCAGGGCTGGTGGTACCACTGCGACCAGCCCGAAGGCTACTACCCCTATGTGCAGGCCTGCCCCGGCGGCTGGCAGCGCATACCGGCACAGCCGCCGGCCAACTCCTGATGCGGGGTGACATCATGCATGCCCTGACCCGCGCCACGCTGGCCGTGGCCACCCTGACCCTCGGCGCCTGCGCCGTGATGCCTGCCGGCCCCAGCGTGATGGTGCTGCCGGGCACCGGCAAGAGCTTCGACCAGTTCCGCGCCGACGACTACAACTGCCGCCAGTTCGCCCTCGGGCGGGTGGGCGGTGTCTCATCCTCGCAGGCCGCCAACAATGCCGCCGTCGGCGGCGCCGTGGTCGGCACCGCGCTGGGCGCAGCGGCGGGCGCGGCGTTCAATGGCGGATCGGGTGCGGCGGTGGGTGCGGGCGTCGGCCTGCTGACTGGCGCGGCGGTCGGCGCGGGCAATGCCCAGTACGCCGGCTACGGCACGCAACAGCAATACGATGCCGCCTACGTACAGTGCATGTACGCCAGCGGCAACCGCGTGCCGGCCCCCGGACGCGTCGCCGCTGCGCCGCCGTCACCACGGTACTACTACTATCCGCCGCCTCCGCCACCGGTCTATTACAGCCCGTATCCGTACTACTAGGTCAGTCCCGGCGCCATTCGGAATACCGACGCGAACGGTCGCCGACCCATGCGCAGAATGCCTGCGGGCGTTCGTCTGGCGTCAGGTCGCGGCAGGCCTTCGCAAGCTCGGCGTATTGCGCGACTTCATCGCCAAGGTAGTACCAGCGCAGCCGTTCCATCCACTGGCGGCCTTGCGCAGGATCGCCGGTCAGCGCCAGCAGCCATGCGGTGCGCGCGATCATGGTCGGCGTAGGCAGCAGGTGGACGGCGGCGATGTGGGCGGGCAACAACTCTGCCGCGTTGGCCGGCGTAATGGTGGCCAGGCCGGCAGCGTCGGCCTGCGCGTGCTGGCGGAACCAGAAGCGCGGCATCGGCAAGGCGTTGCGGCCTTCGCTGCTGGCGTATTCGCGGGCTTCGGCGCGGCGGTAGTCTTGCCACATGGTGGCCAGCACGGCCACAGCCACCACGACAAACGCGAGCGCCAGCCCACGTGCCACTGGCATCGGCACGCGCCAACGCCCGAAACCCGACGGCTCCAGCCAACCGAGCATGAAGCAGAACGGCAGGAAGAAATAGAGATAATGCAGCGGGTATTCGAGCATCGAATGCGCGCACAGCATCGCCAGCCAGGTAAGAACCAGCACGGTCTGCTTGCGCTCTTCGCTATCGCCGTGCCACAGGCGAACGCGAACCACGCGCCATAGCCACGCCAGCAGGATCAGGCCTACGCCGGCGGTACCGACGATGCCCGTCTTTGCCAGCAGGTCGAGGATGGCGTTGTGGGCGTGCAGGGACATCTCCACCTTCACGCCGACTTGCTGCAACTGCTGGAATTGCGCCCAGCCGAACTCGCCCCAGCCGACGCCGAACCACGGGTGGGAGCGGAACATTGCCAGCGCGTGGGTCCACAGTGCGCCGCGTGCGGACAGCTGGTCTTCGGCTTCGAGTTGGGCGATGGTGTCGAACAGGCGCCAGTCGAAGGCTTGCCCTGCTGCGCGGATTGCGGGTTGCAGGATCAGTAGCATCGCCAACATTGCAACTGCTGCCACTATCAGCCCGATCGGGCGTTGCATTGGATCCGAGTCACGTCGAGCGCCTCGCGCCAGCCACGCCGCGGCTAGCGCGTAGAAGGCAGCCAGGCCAACATGCAGCACGCCGGTGCGCGAACCGGACAGCACGATGCCGCTTTCCAGCAAGGTTACAGCGGCCAGCAACATCGGAAATCGCAGGCGGCCCCGCGATGCCAGCCACACTGACGCCACCAGCGCCAGGCCTTCGACGGTGGCCTGGTGGTTGGGTTGGTTCAGGTTGCCCCACAGGCGGCGGTTGTTGTCGTAGAAATAGGTGGAGACGAGGCCGAAGGCACGCGGTTCGAGATGGAACAGTTGCACCCATTGCGTGAGCGTGCCGAGCAACCCCGCAATGAGAAAGGCCGTGGCGAAGGCATCGCCGATGTCCTGCGTGGTTGTTGCTGGCGCGCGTCGGTACCACCATCCAGCGCAAGTCACTGCGGCTCCGAGGATCAGCGTGAGAATCGTGATCAGCCGGCTGCCAGTGAAGTCAGCGTGGCCGAGGGCACCGAGTATCAGGCTGATGATGATCAGCCATAGGAACAGCAACGAGACCCACGGCAGCGACCCTGAGGGTTTCGGAATCGATGTGGCGGGCTTGCGGATCGCGTGTAAGGCGAAGGTAGCGACGGCACAGAATGCGGCGGCCCATTCGCCGTAGAAGGTTGCGAGCGGCAGCGTGTGCCGTGAGACCAGCAGCGGGATGACGATTGCTGCGATGAGGGCGGCCGACGGGAAGATGGTCCTGGACGGCAGCATTGAGGCGCCTGTTTGGGGGAAAGGCGCATGATAGCTTGGGGCGTAGATAAAGAAAAAGCGCCCGAAGGCGCCTTTTCCGACTTCACCCAGCTTAGACCCACTTCGCCACTTCAGTGGTACACGGAGCGGCTGCAGCACTCGTGGTAACAACCCACGTCACAACGTTACTGCCAGCTACTATGCCAGGGGTGAAGGTAATCGTTTGACCATTGGCACAAGTACCAATGCCGGTGGCGGGCATCGTCACGACAATGGCACCTGTTGCCGCCGTCAGAGCGTAGGTCGCGACCTCCGTAGTCGCAGTGGGAGCACCGGAAAGGCCCAGACCGCCAGCGGTCGGCGCGCCCGTCCAATTGTTCGCAGTAATGCCGGCAACCGCACCACCATTGAACTGAATATATTCAGCAACGGCCAGCTTCAACGGCTGGACCGTCGCTGGGATTTTGGACAGGCGAGCGCGGATGGTGTAGTCCTGATACTGCGGAATCGCAATTGCCGCCAAAATACCAATGATCGCAACCACGATCATCAGTTCGATCAGCGTAAAGCCCTTCTGGACACGACGGCCCAGCTTCTTCAGTTGTTGTACCCGTTGCATGATTTGACCCCTCGAAGAGATTTTGGTTAAGCGTTGCACGTCTTCGGTTTCGTGACGCGGGAACCATTGAGCAGTAAGCGTGCCAGCGGCATCCCCCATCCGTAGGGGGTGAAAAGCGACAAATTTCGTCACCCGTCAGGGGGATGCATGCCGTATGCGCCAAAATTTGTCACTTGCACTCGCTACCACCGCGCGAAGCGACAAAATGTGCGATCACTCACATGAGTTAGTTGGCCAAGGCACCGACGGCCTCCTTGCCGGCGCGCCAACGAAAAAGGGCGGCCAGCTGGCCGCCCTTCTCGCCTGGGCGAAATCTCGTCAGGCGGCCTGTGCCGACCGGCGGCTCAGCAGCTTGCCCATGATCACCACCAGGATCGCGCCGGCGGCGCCGAATACCAGGTGGGCGTGCGGCACGTGTACTTCGAACCAGGCGGCGTCGACCGGGTCGCTGACCAGCATTTCGCCGGCCAGGTAGCCCAGCAGCGCGGCACCCAGCACGATGATCACCGGGAAGCGCTCCATAACCTTGAGCAACAGCGTGCTGCCGAACACGATCAGCGGGATCGACAGGCCCAGGCCGATGATCAGCAGCATCAGCTGGCTGCCCTCGGGGCCCTTCTGTGCGGCAGCGGCCACGGCCACCACGTTGTCGAGCGACATCACCAGGTCCGCGATCAGGATGGTGCGGATGGCGGCCCAGATATTGTCCTTGCCGTCGTGGCCTTCCTCATCGTCATCGCCGGTCAGCAGTTGCACGCCGATGTAGACCAGCAGCATGGCACCGACGATCTTCAGGTACGGCAGGCTCAGCAGCTTGACCGCGGCCACGGTCAGCACCACGCGCATGATGATGGCGGCGGCACTGCCCCAGAAGATGGCTTTCTTCTGCTGGGCGGGCGGCAGGTTGCGCGAGGCGAGCGCGATCACCACCGCGTTGTCGCCGGACAGGACGATATTGGTCAGGATGATCGATCCCAACGCAATCCAGAATGTGGTGGAAGACAGCAGTTCCACGGGAGGGCTCCTCGAATTTTATAGGTTGCACACCCGTCATCTGACGGGATTTCGGATGTCTCGAAACACGGACATGACTGTTTACCGCACGAACCTTTCGATTAGATTTCAATCCTGTAATGTTTCGTGCCGGAAGCCACGCCGAATCCGTCCTCCAGAATGACAATGCCCCCGCGCGGGCGGGGGCATTGCCTGGTTCGCCATTCCAGCGCTCGCTGGAATGGCGAGGTACGACTTACAGCATTGCCTTCAGCAGGCGGCCCATCTCCGACGGGTTCTTGGTCACCTTGATACCGCAGGCTTCCATGATTTCCAGCTTGGCCTGGGCGGTATCGGCACCGCCCGAGATCAGCGCGCCGGCGTGGCCCATGCGCTTGCCCGGAGGCGCGGTCACGCCAGCGATGAAGCCAACCACCGGCTTCTTCATGTTTTCCTTGATCCAGTAAGCCGCGTTGGCTTCGTCCGGACCACCGATCTCACCGATCATGACCACGGCGTCCGTTTCCGGATCGTCGTTGAACATCTTCATCACGTCGATGTGCTTCAGGCCGTTGATGGGGTCGCCACCGATGCCGACAGCCGACGACTGGCCCAGGCCCAGCGCGGTCAGCTGGCCCACGGCTTCGTACGTCAGCGTGCCCGAGCGCGACACCACGCCGATGCGGCCCTTCTTGTGGATGTGGCCCGGCATGATGCCGATCTTGATTTCGTCCGGCGTGATCAGGCCCGGGCAGTTCGGTCCCAGCAGCAGGGTCTTCTTGTTCTCGCGGCGCATGCGGTCCTTGACTTCCATCATGTCGCGCACGGGGATGCCTTCGGTAATGCAGACCACCAGGTCCAGGTCGGCGTCAACGGCTTCCCAGATCGCGGCAGCGGCGCCTGCGGGCGGCACGTAGATGACCGACACGGTGGCGCCGGTCTGGGCCTTGGCGTCCTTGACGCTGGCGTAGATGGGAATGCCTTCGAAGTCTTCGCCGGCCTTCTTCGGGTTCACGCCTGCTACGAAGGCATTCTTGCCGTTGGCGTAGTCGCGGCAGCCACGGGTGTGGAACTGGCCGGTCTTGCCGGTGATGCCCTGGGTGATGACCTTGGTGTCTTTGTTGATCAGAATCGACATGCTGTAATCCTTTGCTTGGCTACGAGCGGCGCGCACAGGGGCTCAAGGGAGCGCCTGCGCACCGCTCGCGTTCGCGTATGGTTGCGTTCGTGCGACGGCTTACTTGCCAGCGGCAGCGGCCACCACCTTCTGGGCGGCTTCTTCCATCGTGTCGGCCGAGATGATGGGCAGGCCCGAGTCGGCCAGCATCTTCTTGCCGAGGTCTTCGTTGGTGCCCTTCATGCGCACGACCAGCGGCACCGTCAGGTGCACGGCCTTGGAAGCGGAGATCACGCCTTCGGCGATCACGTCGCAACGCATGATGCCGCCGAAGATGTTGACCAGGATGGCCTGCACGTTCGGGTTGCTCAGCATCAGCTTGAAGGCTTCGGTCACCTTCTCGGTGGTGGCACCGCCGCCCACGTCGAGGAAGTTGGCCGGCTCGCCGCCGAACAGCTTGATGGTGTCCATGGTGGCCATGGCCAGGCCGGCGCCGTTCACCAGGCAGCCGATGTTGCCGTCCAGCGAGATGTAGGCCAGGTCGAACTTCGAGGCCTCGATTTCGTTGGCGTCTTCTTCATCCAGGTCGCGATAGGCCACGATTTCCGGGTGACGGAACAGCGCGTTCGAGTCGAAGTTGAACTTGGCGTCCAGCGCGATGACCTTGCCGTCGCCGGTCAGGATCAGCGGGTTGATTTCAGCCAGCGAAGCGTCGGTTTCATAGAACGCCTTGTACAGGCCTTGCAGGGCCTGGCGGGCTTGCGCCACGCTCGCGTCGGGCACGCCGATCTTGCGGGCGATGTCGTCGGCTTCGGCGTCGGTCAGGCCAACCGACGGCTCGATGATCAGGGTGTGGATCTTTTCCGGGCTGTGGGCGGCGACTTCTTCGATGTCCATGCCGCCTTCGCTCGAGGCCATCAGCGCGACCTTCTGCGAAACACGGTCCACCACCAGCGAAACGTACAGTTCCTTCTTGATGTCGGCGCCTTCTTCGATCAGCAGGCGGTTGACCTTCTTGCCTTCCGGGCCGGTCTGGTGCGTGACCAGCTGCATGCCCAGGATGTTCGAAGCGTAGGTCTTGACGTCGTCGATGCTCTTGGCAACCTTCACGCCGCCGCCCTTGCCGCGGCCACCCGCATGAATCTGAGCCTTGACGACCCACACCGGGCCGCCGAGCGTTTCTGCGGCCTTCAGGGCCTCGTCAACCGAGAACGCGGGGATGCCGCGCGGAACCGGCACATTGTATTTGCGCAGGATTTCCTTGCCTTGATACTCATGGATATTCATGCGTGTTTCCTTTCGGGTAGGCGTAAAAGGTAGAAGGGAAGAATCTGAAAGAAGACGAACTCTCTCGTCAGGCTGGCCAATCCTGAGAATCAGCCGGAGGTGCCGGTCGGCCGCTCGGCCGGGACAGCGTCGTTGCCATCATTGCCGCGGTCGCCATTGGCCGCGGGCGGCGCCTGAGGCGCAGTTGCGACGGCAGGTGCTGCCTCGGCCCGTACCTTGGGCGTCGGCTGGTGACCATACCAGCGCGGGTAAAACTGACGAACCACCTCGCCATCGAAACGCAGGGCGTGGCAGCCGTTCAACTGATAGGGCGGCTCCGGATTCGGGTCGTCCTCGCCGTTGTCGCGGATATTGATGACTTCACCGGCAAAGGCCTGGATCGCCGTGCTGGGCAGCACGCCGGCGGCCTCGGTCAGGTGTGAGCAACCGTGCATGCCGCCCAGGCGCTCGCGCACGGCCTTGCGAAAGCCCTTGCGCAGGTTCAGGCCGATCAGCTTGCGATAAGCCGGGCCGATCGTGTCGCAATGAGATGGATACGGCACCCAGTCCGAGCAGGCCTCGGCATCCAGCACCGTCATTTCCTCATTGATCGTGACGCGCAACCACAGGTCGTGCAGGGGCTGGCCTGCCGGGCGGACGCGGTCGCCGGCCAGTTCGATGTCGCGAGGCTTGGTGTCGGTCAGGCGCACCTCGATATCCCACAAGCCGTCCTCTCTCTGGTACGCCTCGGCCGTAATGGCGCGACGGTGACGCTGGGAGCGGTTGACGGGCTGGGACAGAGGCATGGCCAGGCTGGAAATACGGGGGCTGGGGAACGGCGGTGCCGGAGCACCGAAAACCGGGGGAGTTTAACATGCCGCGCCGCTTTGGCCGGGAACATCCTTGTGCAGCAACTGTCGCAGCGGGATTGTCGGCCGACCATGGCGCATCAGGCCTCGCCACCGTCGTCGCCGTAGTCTTCGTCCGCACCCTGGATGATCTTGCCGACGACCGAACGCGAGAACCCGCGCGCCACCATGAAGCGGATCTGCCTGGCCCGCGCTTCGGGCGTGTCCGGCGGGGTGCCGAAGCGCTTGCGCCAGACCTCACGGGCGCGCTCCACTTCCGTGGCGCGCAGCCGCTCCTGCAGATCGCCCAGTTGCTCGCTGCCGAGCTTGTGGGTCTTGGCTTCCTGCATCACGCGCGCGGTGCCGTAGCGGGCGCCGCGGCGGTGCACCAGGCTGTCGGCAAAGCGCTGGTTCGACAGCCAGTTCTCGCGCTCCAGCGCGTCCAGCAACTGCTCCAGCTGCTCGGCCGACTCGGCATGCGGCGCCAGCTTGCGCGCCAGTTCGGCGCGGCTGTGCTCGCGGCGAGACAGGTAGCCGACGGCGCGGGCCTTCAGCGAAAGCGGGGGACGGGTTGCCATGGTTGCCGGAATCTGTGGATGGAGGGGTCCGCGCCAAGCAAAAAGGCCGGGGCATCGGCGATGCCCCGGCCTTTTTGCTTGGCGCAATGGCCGCTGGCGCGGTCAGTCTTCGACCGCTACCGGCGTGGCAGCCGCCGTGGGGTTCATGGCCACCACGCCCAGCGCCGCGCGCACCTTGTTCTCGATCTCGTCGGCGATGTCAGGGTTCTCGCGCAGGTATTCGCGCGCGTTATCCTTGCCCTGGCCGATCTTGTCGCCGTTGTAGCTGTACCAGGCGCCGGACTTCTCGACGATCTTGGCGTCCACGCCCAGGTCGATGATCTCGCCCTGGCGCGAGATGCCCTGGCCGTAGAGGATGTCGAAGAAGGCTTCGCGGAACGGCGGCGAGACCTTGTTCTTGACCACCTTGACCTTGGTCTCGTTGCCGATCACGTCGTCGCCCTTCTTGATCGAGCCGATGCGGCGGATATCCAGGCGCACCGAGGCGTAGAATTTGAGCGCGTTGCCGCCGGTGGTGGTTTCCGGCGAGCCGAACATCACGCCGATCTTCATGCGGATCTGGTTGATGAAGATCACCAGGCAGTTGGTGCGCTTGATGGTGCCGGTCAGCTTGCGCAGCGCCTGGCTCATCAGGCGGGCCTGCAGGCCGGGCAGCGAATCGCCCATTTCGCCTTCGATTTCGGCCTTGGGCACCAGCGCCGCCACCGAGTCGATCACGATCAGGTCGATCGAGCCCGAGCGCACCAGCGCGTCGGTGATTTCCAGCGCCTGTTCGCCGGTGTCCGGCTGCGAGATCAGCAGGTCGCCGACGTTGACGCCCAGCTTGTTGGCGTAGCTGACGTCCAGCGCATGCTCGGCGTCGATAAAGGCGCAGGTGCCGCCCAGCTTCTGCATCTCGGCCACGACCTGCAGCGTCAGCGTGGTCTTGCCCGACGATTCCGGACCATAGATCTCGACCACGCGGCCGCGTGGCAGGCCACCGACGCCAAGCGCGATGTCCAGGCCGAGCGAACCGGTGGATACCACCTGAATGTCCTTCTCGACCTCGCCGTCGCCCAGGCGCATGATCGAGCCCTTGCCGAACTGCTTCTCGATCTGGGAGAGCGCGGCGGCAAGCGCCTTCTGCTTCTCGGCGCTCACGCCGGCACCTGCCTTCTTGTCGTCCATGGTCGTCCTTGAATCAATGGTGTATAAATAGGCCGCATGTGGCGCGGCACCGGCATTTTCCGGCTCCAGCGCCGGCCCGGCTGTCTGCGCGGCCGCTCTCCAGGGGGTCTCCCCGGGCAGCCCCAGCGGAACGTGCGGGTACTGTATAAAAAAACAGTATGCTTGGCAAGCCCCATCGCGCCCCATTCCGCCGGCGCCGGCTATGCCGGCCAGGGTGGAGACAACCATGCGCATTCTGATCGCCGAAGATGACGACGTGCTGGCGGACGGCCTGACGCGCTCGCTACGCCACTCGGGTTACGCCGTCGACCACGTCACCAACGGCCTGGAAGCCGATTCCGCGCTGTCGACCCAGACCTTCGACCTGCTGATCCTGGACCTGGGCCTGCCACGCATGTCCGGGCTGGAAGTGCTCAAGCGCCTGCGCGCGCGCGGCGCCATGCTGCCGGTGCTGATCCTGACCGCCGCCGACAGCGTCGACGAGCGCGTCAAGGGCCTGGACCTGGGCGCCGACGACTATATGGCCAAGCCCTTTGCCCTGTCCGAGCTTGAAGCGCGCGTGCGCGCGCTGGTGCGGCGCGGCGCCGGCGGCGGCGCCACGCTGATGCGGCACGGGCCGCTGGCCTACGACCAGGTCGGACGCATCGCCTATCTCAACGAGCAGATGCTGGACCTGTCCGCGCGCGAGATCGGGTTGCTGGAGATCCTGCTCACACGCAGCGGCCGCCTGGTATCGAAAGAGCAACTGGTGGACCACCTGTGCGAATGGGGCGAGGAAGTCAGCAACAACGCCATCGAGGTCTACGTGCACCGGCTGCGCAAGAAGATCGAAGTCGGCGGCATCCGCATCGCCACCGTGCGCGGGCTTGGCTACTGCCTGGAGAAATTCCAGCCGGCGGTGGCCACGCATCACTGATCCGACCCCACCGCAGGCCACGCGACTGACCTGAGCGCAACCTCGCCGAGATGAGCCTGCTGCGACTGCCCTGGCGG
>NZ_JBYTAH010000075.1:0-32990 GCF_058787975.1 Cupriavidus sp. FW305-26 | reverse complement strand
GGCCAGCGTCAGTGCGCCAGCGCGGGAATGCTCTGGAACACCTCGCGCATGTAGTCGACCATGGAATTGATCATCCACGGCCCCGCCAGCACCATGGTGGCGAACAGCGCGATCAGCTTGGGGATGAAGCTCAGCGTCATCTCGTTGATCTGCGTCGCGGCCTGGAACAGGCTCACCACCAGGCCGGCGGCCAGCGCCACCAGCAGCAGCGGGGCGGCCAGCAGCAGGGTCATCTTCATCGCCTGGGTGGCGATGGTCATTACGGTCTCGGGTGTCATGGCTCGGACTCTGCGGTGGGTGGCGGGCGTTGGGGCCGTGTCAGTTCATGAAGCTCTGCGCCAGCGAACCGAGCAGCAGCTGCCAGCCGTCGACCAGCACGAACAGCATCAGCTTGAACGGCAGCGAGATGGTGGCCGGCGGCACCATCATCATCCCCATCGCCATCAGCACGCTGGCGACGACCAGGTCGATGATCAGGAACGGGATGAAGATGGTGAAGCCGATCTGGAACGCGGTCTTCAACTCGCTGGTGACGAAGGCCGGCACCAGGATGCTGAGCGGCACTTCCTCGGGGCCCTGCATCTCAGGCGCCTTGGCCATCTGCGCGAACATGGCCAGGTCTTTCTCGCGGGTCTGGCGCAGCATGAAGGCCTTGAGCGGCTCCGCGGCCTTGGCCGCGGCGGCTTCCAGGCTGATCTTGTTTTCCGACAGCGGCTTGTAGGCGTCGTTGTAGACACGGTCGAACACCGGTGCCATCACGAAGAAGGTCAGGAACAGCGACAGGCCCACCAGCACCTGGTTGGGCGGCGAGGTGGCGGTGCCCAGTGCGCTGCGCAGCAGGCCCAGCACGATGATGATGCGGGTGAAGCCGGTCATCAGCAGCATCGCCGCAGGCAGGAACGACAGCGAGGTCAGCAGCACCAGCGTCTGCACCGGCAGCGACCAGATCTGGCCGCCGCCCGGGGCGGGCTTGCTGATGACGCCGGGCAGTGCCTGGGCCCAGGCCGGCGCGGGCGCCAGCGCGGCAATGGCCAGCATCAGCGCGAGCAGGGACAGCAGCGGGCCCGGCAGCGGGCGCCGCAGCGCGGCACGCGGGGAATTCATGACTTGAAGTGATTTTGCATCGAACGCAGCAGCTTTTCGGCAAAGGTGCCGCCACCCGGCTGTTGCGAAGGGCCTGCACCGCCGGTGGCGGCGAGGGGATTGGCTGCGGTGGTGCCCGCAGGCAGGGTATGCAGTGGCCGGATTTCGCCGGGGCTCACGCCCAGCACCAGCCAGGTATCGCCCACTTCCACCAGGACCAGGCGCTGGCGCGCGCCGAGCATGGTGCTGCCGACCACCTTCATCGCGCCGCCGGTGGCCTGACGGACCAGGCCGGCACGCCGGGCCACCCAGGCCATGCCCAGGATCAGCGCGACGATGGCGAACAGCCCCAGCCCGGCCTGCGCCAGGCTGGCCGCGCCGCTGATGGCGGGCGCGTGCGTGCCGTCGGCGGCCATGGCGGCCCCCGGCAGCGCCGCAAGCACGGCCAGGCTGGCGCGCGTGTGCATGATCATTTGTTCAGCTTCCGGATGCGTTCGGACGGCGTGATGATGTCCGTCAGGCGGATGCCGAACTTGTCGTTCACCACCACCACCTCGCCCTGCGCGATCAGGTAGCCGTTGACCAGCACGTCCATCGGTTCGCCGGCCAGGCCGTCCAGCTCCACCACCGAGCCCTGCGCCAGCTGCAGCAGGTTCTTGATGGGCACCTTGGTGCGGCCCAGTTCCACGGTCAGCTGCACCGGGATATCGAGAATCATCTCGATATCGTTGCGGAAGCCGCTCGGCGCTTCCTTCGCCAGCGGCTGGAACACGGTGGCGGCGGCCGGAGTGGCCGCGGGTTGGGCCGCCGGTGCGGCAGCTGCGGGGATCCCGGCGGATGTGGCGCTGGTCTGCTCGGCCAGCGCGCTGGCCCAGTCGTCCATCGGATCGACGGGCTTGTCCTCGATGCCGTCACTCATAATCGCTGTCCTCGGTGTCCAGGTGGGAATCGCCGTCCTGGTGATTGATCATTCGTTCTACCCGCAGCGCGTACTGGCCGTTCATCGTGCCGAAGCCGCATTGCATGACGGGCACGCCGTCCACCTTGCCGAACACCTTCTCCGGCAGCTCGATTGGCAGCACGTCGCCGGCGCGCATCGCCAGCACTTCGGCCACGGTGCTCTGCAGGTGCGCGAACTCGGCCACCAGCTCCACCTCGGCCGCGCGCAGCTGCGTGGACAGTTGCGTGACCCAGCCCTTGTCGACTTCCTTCTCGTCCTGCAGCGGATTCATCAGCAGGTCCTTGAGCGGCTCGATCATCGCGTACGGCAGGCACACGTGGAGCTGTCCGCCGACGGCGCCCAGTTCGATATGGAAGGCGGTGGTCACCACGGCCTCGTTGTGGGTGGCGACGTTGGCAAACTTGGGGTGCATCTCCGAGCGGATGTACTCGGTCTCGATCGGGTGCACGGTGCGCCAGGCGTTGCCGTAGCTGGCCAGCGTCAGCTCCAGCATGCGCTGGATGATGCGCTGCTCGGTCTGGGTGAAGTCGCGGCCTTCCACGCGGGTGTGGAAGCGGCCGTCGCCGCCGAACAGGTTGTCCACCACCAGAAACACCAGGTTCGGGTCGTAGACGAACAGCGCCGTGCCGCGCAGCGGCTTCAGGTGGACCAGGTTCAGGTTGGTCGGCATCGGCAGGTTGCGCGCGAAGTCGCCGAATTTCTCGATCCTGATGCTGCCCACGGTGATGTCCGCGCCGCGGCGGATGAAATTGAACAGCGCCGTGCGCATCGAGCGCGCAAAGCGCTCGTTGATGATTTCCAGCGTGTGCAGGCGGCCGCGGATGATGCGCTCCTGCGTGGCCAGGTTGTAGGGGCGCACACCGCCCTCGTCGAGCGCAGGCTCGCTGGCCTTGGGCGTATCGGCTTCGCCGGATACGCCCTTGAGCAGCTCGTCGACCTCGTCTTGCGAGAGGAACTTGTCGTAGGCCATCTAGTGTCCTGCCCCTTGTGCGGCGTTATGGATGAATCCGGTGCGGCCCTGGCTTGCGCTTACTGCACCACGAAAGAGGTGAAGAGCACGTCCAGCACCCGCTGCGCCGGCAGGCCGCTGGCAAACGGCTTGCTGATGGTGTCGCGGATGTCGTCGGCCAGCTTGCGCTTGCCTTCGACGGTGGCCAGGTCGGCCGGCTGCCTGGCCGACAGCAGCAGCAGGATGCGGCTGCGTGCCTCGGGCAGGTACTGGGCCAGGCGAGCCTGGGTCTCGGCATCGGCCACCTTCAGTGACAGGCCGGTGTGCAGGAAGCGGTCGCCGTCGTCGCTGCGCAGGTTGACGGTGAACGCGTCCAGCGGCACGAAGATCGGCGGCGGCACGACCGGGGCGGCAGGCGCGGCGGGCGCCGCCGGCTGGCGGTTGCTCAGCACGCTGCCCAGCACGAAGCCTCCGGCGCCCAGTGCCACCACCAGCACGCCGGCGCCGATCAGCAGCAGCCGGCCGCGCTTGCCTGTGTTGCCAGTCCGGGGAGGGGAAGCCGTGTTCGCCATGAGAAGCCTGTATCGGAATGCCTGCCATTCTTCCGGAATCGCAGGCCAGCAAAGGGCCGAAAAAAAGGGGGAAACCCTTTCAGCTTGGCCATTTGAGCGGAAAGGGAGCAGGCACGGCTACGCGAGCGGGCGCCGTTTGTTGCGCGCCTGCAGGCTGGTTAACGCTTGATGGCGTGTGAACTTGAGTGCCGGTGCAAGCTGCCGCGATTCCTGGTCGGGCCGCCGGGCAGGGGCGCGGTAGCGCCGCCATGCATTCCCTACTACGCCAGTCGGGTAGTGATTCATGTGGGTTTGCACGTCATCCAATCTCCAATACGTTGATTTGCATGATGTTTTTTGTCTTCACTCTTATATAAGATATAAGACATTTGACCGGGGAGCGGCTTCAGACTACAATCGCGACGTAACGAGATTTTCTAAACCTAATTGCTCAGCAGGTTCCCATGCTTGAAAACTATCGCGCACATGTGGCCGAGCGCGCCGCGCTTGGCATCCCCCCTCTGCCCCTGACCGCCAAGCAGACGGCCGAGCTGGTCGAACTGCTGAAGAACCCGCCCGCCGGTGAAGAGCAGACCCTGGTGGAGCTGATCACCTACCGCGTGCCGGCCGGAGTGGATGACGCCGCCAAGGTCAAGGCCTCGTACCTGGCCGCCGTGGCGCTGGGCAAGGAAAAGTGCGCGCTGATCTCGCGCGCCAAGGCGACCGAGCTGCTGGGCACCATGCTGGGCGGCTACAACATCTCGCCGCTGATCGAGCTGCTGGACGATGCCGAAGTGGGCACCGTCGCCGCCGAGGCGCTGAAGAAGACCCTGCTGATGTTCGACGCCTTCCACGACGTGAAGGAAAAGGCCGACCAGGGCAATGCCAACGCCAAGGCCGTGCTGCAAAGCTGGGCCGACGCCGAGTGGTTCACCAGCCGTCCGGAAGTGCCGCAAAG
Source organism: Cupriavidus sp. FW305-26 (assembly GCF_058787975.1). Classification (NCBI taxonomy): domain Bacteria; kingdom Pseudomonadati; phylum Pseudomonadota; class Betaproteobacteria; order Burkholderiales; family Burkholderiaceae; genus Cupriavidus; species Cupriavidus sp. FW305-26. Next base: position 28,488 of record NZ_JBYTAH010000075.1, on the reverse strand, counting down.
CCTGACCATCACCGTGTTCAAGGTGCCGGGCGAAACCAACACCGACGACCTGTCGCCGGCCCCGGACGCCACCACCCGCCCGGACATCCCGATGCACGCGCTGGCCATGCTGAAGAACAAGCGCGAAGGCGCTGCGTTCCAGCCGGAAGAGGACGGCAAGCGCGGCCCGGTCAAGTTCATTGAATCGCTGAAGGAAAAGGGCCACCTGGTCGCCTACGTGGGCGACGTGGTCGGTACCGGCTCCAGCCGCAAGTCCGCCACCAACTCGGTGCTGTGGTTCACCGGCGAAGACATCCCGTTCATCCCGAACAAGCGCTTCGGCGGCGTGTGCCTGGGCAACAAGATCGCCCCGATCTTCTACAACACCATGGAAGACGCCGGCGCGCTGCCGATCGAGCTGGACGTGTCGAAGATGGAAATGGGCGACGTGGTCGAACTGCGCCCGTATGAAGGCAAGGCCCTGAAGGACGGCGCAGTGATCGCCGAGTTCAAGGTCAAGTCCGACGTGCTGTTCGATGAAGTCCGCGCCGGCGGCCGTATTCCCCTGATCGTCGGCCGTGGCCTGACCGCCAAGGCGCGCGAAGCGCTGGGCCTGGCCCCGTCGACGCTGTTCCGCCTGCCGCAGAACCCGGCCGATACCGGCCGCGGCTTCACGCTGGCGCAGAAGATGGTCGGCCGCGCCTGCGGCCTGCCTGAAGGCAAGGGCATCCGCCCGGGCACCTACTGCGAACCGAAGATGACCTCGGTGGGCTCGCAGGACACCACCGGCCCGATGACCCGCGACGAACTGAAGGACCTGGCCTGCCTGGGCTTCTCGGCCGACCTGGTGATGCAGTCGTTCTGCCACACCGCCGCCTATCCGAAGCCGGTCGACGTCAAGACCCACCACACGCTGCCCGAGTTCATCAGCACCCGCGGGGGCATCTCGCTGCGCCCGGGCGACGGCGTGATCCACTCGTGGCTGAACCGCATGCTGCTGCCCGACACCGTCGGCACCGGCGGCGATTCGCACACCCGCTTCCCGATCGGCATCAGCTTCCCCGCAGGTTCGGGCCTGGTGGCCTTTGCCGCCGCCACCGGCGTGATGCCGCTGGACATGCCGGAATCGGTGCTGGTCCGCTTCAAGGGCAAGATGCAGCCCGGCGTGACGCTGCGCGACCTGGTCAACGCGATTCCGCTGTACGCGATCAAGCAAGGCCTGCTGACCGTGGCCAAGCAAGGCAAGAAGAACATCTTCTCGGGCCGCGTCCTGGAAATCGAAGGCCTGCCCGACCTGAAGGTCGAGCAAGCGTTCGAGCTGTCGGATGCATCGGCTGAGCGCTCGGCCGCCGGTTGCACGGTGCGCCTGAACAAGGACCCGATCATCGAATACATCAACAGCAACATCACGCTGCTGAAGTGGATGATCGCCCAGGGCTACCAGGACCCGCGCAGCCTGCAGCGCCGCATCAAGGCCATGGAAGCGTGGCTGGCCGATCCCAAGCTGCTGGAGCCGGACGCCGACGCCGAATACGCCGCCGTGATCGAGATCGACCTGGCCGACGTGCATGAGCCGATCGTGGCCTGCCCGAACGACCCGGACGACGTCAAGACGCTGTCCGAGGTGGCCGGCGCCAAGATCGACGAAGTGTTTATCGGTTCGTGCATGACCAACATCGGCCACTTCCGCGCAGCCTCCAAGCTGCTGGAAGGCAAGCGCGACATCCCGGTCAAGCTGTGGGTGGCTCCGCCGACCAAGATGGACCAGAAGCAGCTGACCGAGGAAGGCCACTATGGCGTGTTCGGCACCGCCGGTGCCCGCACCGAAATGCCGGGCTGCTCGCTGTGCATGGGCAACCAGGCACAGGTGCGCGAAGGCGCCACGGTGATGTCGACCAGCACGCGTAACTTCCCGAACCGCCTGGGCAAGAACACCAACGTGTACCTGGGTTCCGCCGAACTGGCGGCGATCTGCTCGCGCCTGGGCCGTATCCCGACCAAGGAAGAGTACATGGCCGACATGGGCGTGCTCAACGCCAATGGCGACAAGATCTACAAGTACATGAACTTCGACCAGATCGAGGACTTCAAGGAAGTGGCCGACGGCGTGACGGTGTAAGCCGCGCAGTCAGGCTGGCATGAAGAAGGGGCCCCGCTTGCGGGGCCCCTTTTGTATTTGGATTTCGCCGGCTTGACGGGTGGCATACGCAGGGAGAACACCTTGCTCAGGCTAGTTCGGGCGGCTTTGGAGCACCCAGCGGAATCCCCTGGCGCGCGGCGTACGCCACCACCTCCGCGGTATTGTGCAGGTCGAGCTTGCGCATCAGGTTCTCGCGGTGCTTGCGCGCAGTCAGCGGGCTGATGTCGAGTTGCGCGGCAATGTCGCCGGCGGTGGCGCCGCGCGCGATCAGCATCAGGATCTGCAGTTCGCGCCGGGTGAGCGTGGCAATTCCGTCCGGTGCCGCGGTGGCCGGTGCAGTGGCGCGCGCGGCCACGAAGTTGCGGCCCTCGCGCAGGGCCATGAGCGAGGGCACCAGTTCGCTGATATCGCCGCTCTTGACCAGGTAGCCATTGGCGCCCGCATCGATCGCCGCGTGGGCCATGCCCGCGCCCGCGCTGCCGGTCAGCACCAGGATGCGCAGCGCAGGATGCCTTGTGCGCAGGCGTTCCACGAAGGCCAGGCCATCGACGCCGGGCATGCCCAGGTCCATCACCAGCAGGTCGGTCGGTACCCGTTCCAGGAGCCCCAGCAGTTGCGCGCCATCTGCTGCCTCGCCCGCCAGCACCAGGTTGCCGACGCCGGACAGCACCTGCTTGAGGCCCTCCAGCACGATGGCATGGTCATCGGCGAGGGCCACGCGGGTCGGGACGGAAAAGCGGCTCATCGCGGCAGGTGCATCGGTGGCGAATGGGAAAGGGAAGGTGGTATAAAACGGCAGCCCGTCAGTCCGGCAGCTGCAGGTGGCCTGCTGAATGCCCCAATGAACCGGCGGCTGGCTGGATTATAGCGTTGCACGCCCAACCTGCCCCACGGCCTACCTAGCATGCGCAAGCTTCCGTTGTCCTGTTGCCGTACCGTTTCCTGCCGCCCGCAACGGGCGCTCGCATCATGACAGCCACAGGCACCGGATTGCCGCCGGCCTGGCAGCCCGGAGATGTGCCGGCGGCGATGGTGGACCTGCTCTACCGCCAGTCCAACGCGGTCCTGTTTGCCAACTTCGTCATTGCGCTGCCGGTGGTCTATGTGCTGCGTCCCAGCGTGCCGCTGCCCATGCTGGCCGGCTGGATGGCCGCGGTGTACCTGCTGACCACGCTGCGCATCGGCCTGTCGTGGCGCTACTTCCGGCGCGACGGCAGCACGCCGCCGCAGGTGTGGGCACGCCGCTTCATGGTGCTGTCCTGGCTGTCCAGCCTGCTGTGGGGCGCCGTGGGCTCTGCCATCCTGCTGCCGCCCGAGCCGCAGCTGGTGGCGTTCTGCTGCATCGTGCTGGCCGGCATGTCCAGTGGCGCGATCCCGTCGCTGTCGGCGCATCCGGCCACCTACCGCGGTTCAGTCGCGGCCATGCTGCTGCCGTTCACCATCTATTGCCTGGTGCAGCAGGGGCCGGTGTATGGCGTCTACGCGGGCTTTGCCGCGTGCCTGCTGTGCGTCAACATCTACTACAGCCAGGTCACCTATCGCGCGCTGCGCGATGGCGTGACACTGCGCTTCGAGAACGTCGCGCTGATCGGCGAGCTTGAGCGCGAGCGCGACCGCGCCACCGCCGCGGACCGGGCCAAGACGCGCTTCCTGGCGGCCGCCGGGCACGACCTGCGCCAGCCGGTGTATGCCATCGGCCTGCAGGCGGCATCGCTGCTGACTCTGGGCGAGCGCGGCGATGTGGCAGGCGGCCAGGCGCATGCCATCGGCCACCGGCTGCAAGCCACGCTGGCGCGCATGGACAACCTGCTCGACGGCCTGCTCGACGCCTCGCGCCTGGATGCCGGCGTGATGCCGGTGCGCCGCCAGCCGCTGCAGCTGGCGCGGCTGCTGGCCGAGCTGCGCGACGAGTACGCCGAGCAGGCGTGCCAGCGCGGCAGCGTGCTGCGGGTGGTGCCGGCGCGCGCGTGGATCGACAGCGATCCGGACCTGCTCAAGCGCATCCTCGACAACCTGGTGGCCAATGCGCTGCGCCATGCGCCGCGTGCCAGCATCCTGGTGGGCGCGCGGCGCCGCGGCGATGCCATGGAGATCCAGGTGATCGACACCGGCCCGGGCATCGCCGCGGCCCAGCAGTCGCGCGTGTTCGACGAATACGCCCAGGTGCCGGGCCTTGCCACGGCAGGCGACGACCAGGCGGGCGCAAAGGGACTGGGCCTGGGCCTGGCGATCGTGCGGCGCCTGGCGGCGCTGCTTGGCCACCACGTGGGCCTGCGTTCCGCACCGGGGCGCGGCTGCGTGTTCTCGGTGCGCGTGCCGCTGGCTGCCGCCGCGGCGCAGGTGCATCCAGCCACCCCCGCCATTCCCGCGGCCGCTGGCGAGCCGCTCTGCGTGATGCTGGTCGACGACGACGCGCAGGTGCTGGGCGCGCTCACCGAACTGCTGTCGCTCTGGGGCCATGTGGTCTACGGCGGGCGCACCGTTGCCGCAGTGCGCGCTGCGTACCGCGCCGCCAGCCAGGACGGGCCCGCCCCGGTCCACCTGATCCTGGCCGACTACCGGCTGGCCGAAGGCCTGACCGGCATCGCCGCGGTCGGCATGCTGCGCGCCAGCCTGGGCCGCGCGGTGCCGGCGCTGATCGTCACCGGCGACACCGCGCCAGACCGGCTGCAGGCGCTGCATGACAGCGGCTTCCCGGTGTTGCACAAGCCGATCCAGGGCGAGGCCTTGCGCGCGGCCCTGCATCGCGCGGTGCAACTGGCCGAGGCCGCCTGAGGCCCTGCGCTGCATGCATGGCAGGAGCGGTTTATGATCGGGCTTTTCCGTTGTCCGGCGCCTTCTTGCGCAGTGCGCAAGCGCCTGAACCAGGAGCCAGTGTGCCCGATCTGTCCGCTTTCCCCATCACCCGCAAATGGCCGGCGCAGCATCCCGACCGCATCCAGCTGTATTCCCTGCCCACGCCCAACGGGGTCAAGGTGTCGATCATGCTGGAGGAGACCGGCCTGCCGTATGAACCGCACCTGGTGCGCTTCGACGCCAACGACCAGATGTCGCCGGAGTTCCTGTCGCTGAGCCCGAACAACAAGATTCCCGCCATCCTCGATCCCAACGGTCCGGGCGGCAAGCCGCTGGCGCTGTTCGAATCGGGCGCGATCCTGCTCTACCTGGCCGACAAGTCGGGCCAGCTGATCCCGGCCGACCCCGCGCGCCGCTACGAAACCATCCAGTGGGTGATGTTCCAGATGGGCGGCATCGGGCCGATGTTCGGGCAGGTGGGCTTTTTCCACAAGTTCGCGGGCAAGGAGTACGAGGACAAGCGCCCGCGCGACCGCTACGTGGCCGAAAGCCGGCGCCTGCTGAACGTGCTGAACCAGCGGCTGGAAGGGCGCGACTGGATCATGGGCGACACCTACACCATTGCCGATATCGCCACCTTCCCGTGGGTGCGCAACCTGCTTGGCTTCTATGAGGCGGGCGAACTGGTCGGCATCCAGGACTTCCCGCATGTCAGGCGCGTGCTGGAGGCCTTCGTGAAGCGCCCGGCGGTGGTGAAGGGGCTCGATACGCCGCACCGCGGCTGAGGCAGCCTGCGGCGTGCGCGCCGCGGGCGTGGGCATCGTCCTACACGGCGGCCTCCCCGGCGCCTACAGAGGGGCGGGCGGCACGCATCCTATAGTCCAGGAACAGGCGCGTCGCCCTGCGTTGCCTGAGGAGCCCGGACCATGCCGATGCCCACCACCTTTTCCCTGTTGCGTGTCGTTCTTTTGGCGGGCGCCACCGCTGCGCTCGCCGCCTGCGGTGAAACGGCGAAGCTGCCTTCCGAAGCGGGCTTTGGCCCCACGCCGCAGCTGCCGCCACCCAACCAGACCGCGATCCCCACCGTCAAGATCGCGCCGGCCATCGGCTGGGCCGCGGGCCAGCGCCCGGTGCCGGCCGCAGGCATGGCGGTGACGGCCTTCGCCGACAAGCTGGACCATCCGCGCTGGGTCTATGTGCTGCCCAACGGCGACGTGCTGGTGGCCGAGAGCAATGCCCCGCCCAAGCCCGACGACGGCAAGGGCTTCCGCGGCTGGATCATGAAGAAGGTGATGAAGCGCGCGGGCGCCGGCACCCCCAGCGCCAACCGCATCACGCTGCTGCGCGACACCAACGGCGACGGCGTCGCCGACCAGCGCTCGGTGTTCCTAAAGGACCTGAACTCGCCGTTCGGCATGGCCCTGGTCGGCAACGACTTCTACGTGGCCGCCACCGACGCGGTGCTGCGCTTCCCGTACCAGCCCGGACAGACCCGGATTACGGCCGCGCCCCAGAAGGTGGTGGACCTGCCCGGCGGGCCGCTCAACCATCACTGGACCAAGAGCCTGATCGCCAGCCGCGACGGCAGCAAGCTGTACGTGACGGTGGGCTCCAACAGCAACGTGGGCGAGCACGGCATGGACAAGGAGGTCGGCCGCGCCGCCATCTGGGAGGTCGACCCGCAGGCCGGCACGCACCGGATCTTTGCCAGCGGCCTGCGCAATCCCAACGGCATGGCGTGGGAACCGGTCACCGGCATGCTCTGGACCGCCGTCAACGAGCGCGATGAAATCGGCAGCGACCTGGTGCCGGACTACATCACCTCGGTGCGCGACGGCGGCTTCTATGGCTGGCCCTACAGCTACTACGGCCAGCATGTCGACGCACGCGTGAAGCCGCCGGCGCCGGACCTGGTGGCCAGGGCCATCGTGCCGGACTATGCCGTGGGGGCGCACACCGCATCGCTCGGGCTGGCCGCCGCCGGCGGCAACAACCTGCCGGCGCGCTTCAGCGAAGGCATGTTCGTGGGCCTGCACGGTTCGTGGAACCGCAGGCCGCTGGCGGGCTACAAGGTGATCTTCGTGCCGTTCAGCAAGGGCCGGCCCAACGGCGCGCCGTTCGACGTGCTGACCGGCTTTCTCGATGAGGACGGCAACGCGCGCGGGCGGCCGGTGGGCGTGGCGATCGACAAGCAAGGCGGTTTGCTGGTGGCCGACGATGTCGGCAATACCGTGTGGCGGGTCAGCGGCGCGAAGTAGGCGGACCAGGGCGCGGCAGCGGCGGCACCGCACCGCTAGAATGACGGCGTCCCCACACGCCGAGCCCGCTGCCGTCCATGTCTCTCACGGTCTTCGCTGTCGTCCTGCTCGCCGCGTTCCTGCATGCCGCCTGGAACGCGGTGGTCAAGGGCGGCGGCGACAAGATGCTGTCGACGGTGATGGTGGCGGTGAGCGCCGGACTGATGGGCGCCGTGGCGCTGCCGGCGTTGCCGCAGCCGGCGCCGGCGAGCTGGCCGTTCATCGCCGCGTCAGTGGGCGTGCACGTGGTGTATTTCGCGCTGGTGGCACGCATCTACCACACCGCGGACATGAGCCAGACCTACCCCCTGATGCGCGGCACCGCGCCGCTGCTGGTGGCGGTGGCCAGCTTGGGCTGGCTGGGCGAGCACCTGTCGGCGCTGGCGTGGAGCGGCATCGCCGTGATCAGCCTGGGCATCCTGGCCATGGCGGGTGGCGCCCGCGGTGCCCCTGGCAGCAGTGAGGGCATGTGGCTGGCGCTGCTGAACGCAGTGGTGATCGCCGCCTATACGCTGATCGACGGCACCGGCGTGCGCCGCTCCGGCGCGCCGGTAGCGTATTCGTTCTGGATCTTCCTACTGACCGCGGTCCCGCTGGCGGCGTGGGCGCTGGTGGCGCGCCGGCCGGCACTGGGCGGCTATGTGCGGCGCAACCTGGTGTTCGCGCTGGTGGGCGGCGGCGGCACGCTGGCGTCCTACGGGCTGTCGCTGTGGGCGATGACACGCGCGCCGGTGGCCCCGGTAGCGGCCCTGCGTGAGTCCTCGATCCTGTTCGGCGCGCTGATCTCCGGGCTGCTGCTCAAGGAGCGCGTGGGCGCCGCCCGCCTGGGCGCGGCCTGCCTGATTGCCGCCGGCGTGGCCACGCTGCGCTTTGCCTGAGGGCACGTCCGGGTGCCGCTCTGAACGCCCGGCCGCTGAGCGCCGCCAGCGCTGTCTATACTTGGTTTTACCGGGGTCAGACGGCGGAGGGGCACTGCGTCCGCGCAAACCGGCAGCCTGGCGTCGACGCCGAGGAGAGGGCATGGACCACACCGCAGATTCGTTTCGGGCTTTTGAGCTGGCTGGCTGGGAAGATCCCGAGGTCGTCAGCCAGTACCAGGAGCATCTGTCGCACGTGACCCGGCAATCGGTCGAGTCCCTGCTGGACGAGGCCCATGTGACCAGCGGGCTGCGCGTGCTGGATGTGGCCACCGGCTCCGGCCATGTCGCGGCGGGGGCGGTGCGGCGCGGCGCAGAGTCCGTCGGCATCGATTTCTCGCTGGCGCAGGTGCAGCTGGCGCGCAAGCTCCATCCGGATGTCCATTACGAGCAGGCCGATGCGCAGGCGCTGCCGTTCGGCGATGCCAGCTTCGATGCCGTGGTCAATGGCTTCGGCATGTGCCACCTGTCCGACCCCGATGCCGCGCTGGCCGAGGCCTTCCGCGTGCTGCGCCCGGGCGGGCGCATCGCCTTCACCGTGTGGGACACGCCCGAGCGCGCGGTCGGTTTCGGCGCGGTCTATGCCGCGATCCGCGCCTACGGCTCGATGGAGGTCGATATCCCCGTGGGGCCGAACTTCTTCCTGTTCAGCGATCCGGGCCATTGCCGCACCGCGTTGCAGCAGGCCGGCTTTGTCTCGCCCACCTGCCGCAACGTGCCGCAGGTATGGCGCTTCTCCACGCCCGACCAGCTGTTCGATGCGCTGGCCCAGGGCACCGTGCGCGCCGCCGCCACACTGCGCGCGCAGACTCCCAAGGCCCGCGACGAGATCCGCGCCGTGCTGCGCGGCACCGTCGCCGCCTATATGCGCGGCAGCGGCTTCGAGGTGCCGATGCCGGCAGTGCTGGCGGCGGCGGTCAAGCCCTGAGGGCGGGGCTTACGCACCTGTGGCGGCGCGGACGCCGCCGAGGGTGTTGGAGATCGACCGACATCCCTGCCGCCAGCGTCGGCCTGGCCCCACCATCCCATTCCCGGAAAGTGCCGTAATCCACGCCGCAACCAGCCTTGTGGCGGTGGCACGGTCATTGCGCAATGGACAGCGAGCGCGGCGCCGCGGCTCGTTGTGCCACCAGCCAGCAATGGCTTCCCGGAGAACCCCGATGTACACCCGACCCCAATGCCAGACAGGGCAGGCCGCGCCGCGCCCGCCCGCAATCCTGCACCGCTCGCGCCAGGCCATGGCGCTGCTGCGTGTGCTGGGCTTATGCATCAACAGTGTCGCCTGCGCCCAGTCCGAAGCGCCGCAGGCTGCAGCGCCTGCCGTGCAGGCCGTGACGCCGGAACAGAAGTTTGCGCCCGGATACCTGGAGGCCGTTGCCACCGGTTATGACAATGGGTTGGCCTTGCGGGAGCCGGAAGGCCTCGCGCCGCTGAGGCTGCCGCGCGAGGCGCGCAGCGCGCCGGCGCCAGGCGCCGTGCCGGTTGCCATGCCAGCGGCGGTGCGGCCGCAGCCGGCGCGCTGACCTGGCGGGGCTCCCGGGAGCAGGGTGGCGAAACAAGTGGCGCAGTGCGGCCTTTAGCGCCTGACCTGTTCCTGTTCGTCCCGCCCTGCCGACATGAAGTCGTTCGGGAAGGCTGGGGTATTTGAGTTCAGGCCTGGGGTGACGCGGTCCAGTCTTCGATGCGCAGGCCCGGATACGTCGCAAAGTCGCGCACGTTGCGCGTGACCACTGTCAGATCCTCCGCAATGGCATGGGCGGCGATCAGCTTGTCCATGACATCTGCCTTGCGTTCGTGCGTGGCGGCACGAATCGGGCCGTAGGCGCGCGCGGCTTCGGCGTTCAGCGGCAGCACTGGGACCCGCGCGACCAGCCCGTGCAACGCGCGCCGCGCAGCCTCCGGATTGCCCGAGGCGGTTACACCGTATTCGAGTTCGGCCAGGGTGATCGCAGACAGCACCACATCGCCCTCGAAGCATTGTGCAAAGCGTTCGGCCACCTGGGGCGGCTGGTGCTTCATCAGGTAGATGCACATGTTGGTGTCGAACATATACCTGGCCATCAGAATCCCTCCCGCTCAGCCTGCTCCTGGTCGCCGCGGCCTTGTGCCATGAAGTCGGCCGGGAACGCGGCGAAGGCGTCGAGCAGGCCCGTCAGGCGCTGTCGCACGGGGCGGATCCGCAACTCATCGCCGATCCGCTCGATTTCCAGCTGCATATCGGTGTCGGGGTAGGCCAGTTCCGCGGGAATGCGCACCGCTTGGGAGTTTCCGTTACGGAAGATCCGGGTGAAAGGCATTGTGGTTTCCATGTACATCCTTGCAGGTACGAGCATAGCACCATCCAATCAGAAGTACATCTGCGTGTGTACGTCCATAATTCTCAATCTCGTCTGTCATTACCTACAATTCGTCACACTGGTAATTCCCCGCCCAATGGACATCGATCTCGCCCGCACCTTCCTGCAAGTCGTCCGCACCGGCAGCCTGCTGGCCGCGGCTGACAAGCTGCATGTCACCCAGACCGCCGTGACCGCGCGCATCAAGAGCCTGGAATCGCAGCTCAACTGCCGCCTGTTCGAGCGCAACAAGGCGGGCGCACGGCTGACGCCCGATGGTCAGCGCTTTCTCGGCTACGCCAGCCAGCTGGTGCAGACCTGGGAGGCGGCCTGCCGCGAGCTGCCGTTGCCGGCCGGGCTGGCCAGCCTGTTTCGTTTCGGCACGGAAATCAGCCTGGGCAGCCCGCTGGTGCTGCTGTGGACCACGCGCCTGCGCCAGCTGATGCCGGCGCAGGCGGTGCGGGCGGAAGTGGGGGAAGGGGCGGAGCTGCAGCGCAAGCTGCAGTCAGGCACGCTGGATGCGGCGCTGGTCTACCAGCCGGAGTACGCGCCCGGCATGCATGTCGAGGCGCTGATGGAAGAGAAGCTGATCCTGATCCGCTCGACGCAGCGCGACGGCGGCTATGTCTATATCGACTGGGGACCGGAATTCCGCTGCCAGCATGACAGCGCGCTGCCGGAGCATGCGCGCGCCTCGCTGTACTTCAACCTGGGGCCGCTGGCGCTGCAGTACATCCTGCAGTTCGGTGGCAGTGGGTATTTCCGGACACGCGTGGTGCAGAGCTACCTGGACAGCGGGGTGCTGGCGCGCGTGGAAGGCGCGTCAGAGTTCTCTTATCCGGTATTCCTCGTCTGCGCCAGGACCCCCGCAGGGGCGTCGCAGGATGCCGTGCGCATCCTGCGTGACATCGTGCGCGAAGAATCCGACTGGTCGCAGCGCTGGGATTTCCCGCAATAGCGCAAAGCGGTCAGATCCGGACCGGCACCAGTTGGCCCATCGGGCCGGGCACGGCCACCAGGCGCCATTGCCGCACGCGCCCCACCCGGCGGGGGGGGGGGGGGGGGGCGCGGTTCCAGCCCGGCAAAGCGGCCATGCCGCTGCGCGCGTTCGAACACCGGCTCGGGCACCCGGGTCCCGATCAGCCAGGTGACGGTGCCTCCCAGCGCCACCAGTGCCAGCGCCAGGGCGATCCAGAGGACGGCTTCCATGTTCCCCGCTCCATCGAATAGGTATCTGTGCTTCCAGTATTGTGCAAAGCGTTCCGGCGGGTAAATGAAAGTTATTTCCACTTCATATCAATAAAATTGCATTCAAGCTGGCTTCTCCTTCAAACCTGGGCCGTTCGGCTGCGGGAGGAAAAATCATCCTTTCCGACGAATCTCATAGACGCTGCACGGCAGACACTCAGCTGGTCACTCTCAAAAACACCAGGAGACCCCGCATGCAACGCCTGATCTTCGAAGCCGAACACGACGCCTTCCGCGAATCCGCCCGCCGCTTCTACCAGCGCGAGGTGGGGCCGCACGGCGAGCGCTGGCGCGAACAGGGCTGCGTGGACCGCGAAGTGTTCCGCAAGGCCGGCGAGCAGGGCTACCTGCTGATGTGGGCCGACGAGAAATACGGCGGCGCCGGCGTGGAGGATTTCCGCTATGAGCAGATCCTGATCGAAGAGAATGCGCGCCACGGCGACTCGGGCTTTTTCGGCACGCTGCACTCGCGGCTGGTGGCGCCGTATATCGGTCGCATCGGCAACGAGGAACAACGCCAGCGCCTGCTGCCGGCGGCCGCGCGCGGCGAGTCGATCTTTGCCATTGCCATGACCGAGCCGCAGGCGGGATCCGACCTGGCCGGCATGCGCACGCGTGCCGAGGACCACGGCGACCACTGGGTGCTGAACGGCGCCAAGACCTATATCTCGAACGGCCAGCTGGCCGACTACGTGGTGGTGGTCGCGCGCACTGATCCGGAGCGCAGCCATGGCCTTGGCCTCTTTATCGTCGAGCGCGGCATGCCCGGCTTCGAGCGCGGGCGCAAGCTGCGCAAGATGGGCCTGCACTCGCAGGACACCTCGGAGCTGTTCTTCGACAACGTCAAGGTGCCCAAGGCCAACGTGCTGGGCGAGCCCGGCCAAGGCTTCCGCTACCTGACGCGCCACCTGGCCGAAGAGCGGCTGATTGGCGCCTGCGGCTACATGGCGTCGGCGCAGGTGGCGTTCGACCTCACGCTGGACTATGTCAAGGAGCGCAAGGCCTTCGGCCGGGCCATCGGCACGTTCCAGAACTCGCGCTTCAAGCTTGCCGAACTGCGGGCGCAGCTGGATGCGCTGCAGACCTTCGTCGACCAGTGCGTGCTGCAGCACAACGCAGGCACGCTGACCGTGGAGACGGCGGCGTCGGCCAAGCTGCTCACGTCGGAACTGCAGGGGCGCATGGTCGACGAGGGCGTGCAGCTGCACGGTGGCGCCGGCTATATGGAGGAGTACCGCATCTGCCGCATGTACACCGACGCGCGCATCTCGCGCATCTACGCCGGCAGCAGCGAGATCATGAAGGAGATCATCGGCCGCAGCCTGGGGCTGGATGACCGCATGAAGGGGTAAGCCGCCGGCAGTGCAGACGGCACGGCCGGTAACGGCCGTGCCGTTTTTCATGGTTTTCCGATTGGCTAGGCTTTTCGCCCAGTTAAAGGCTTTTGTCAGCTTTATGAAAGCCGTTTGTAATGCGATTCGGTTTGAATGCGTGCGGGAGATCGTGTCCGGTGGCGTCTGATGCACCAGGACAGCGGGCGAGGGCGCACCAGGACAGCCACGCTTCGCGGCCGCATTGGCGGGATCAGGGTCGGATGAATATTTGCCGCCCTGGTGCACCGTTCGGCGAGCACGGTCGTTTACCGCAGACCGTTGTCGAACCGAGCCTGACTGACCGTGCCTTTTGTCTTTTCCCGTATTGCCGTAGGTGCCCTGCTGCTACTGGGGGTTCTGGCCCGGCCCGCGGCAATCCTTGCCGCCGAAGGCCCCGCCGATCCGCTTCCTTCCGCTGATTCCGCAGATGCTGCCGGTCCTTGCGTGCCGCCGCCGGCGGGCGCGACGCTGACCCTGGCGCAGGCGCGCCTGGACGCACTGCGCTGCAACCGCGACATCATCGCCGCCCGCCGCGGCGTCGAAGCCAGCCAAGCGGACATACAGATCGCTTCGCAGCGGCCCAATCCGGTGCTGAGCCTGGGCGTGACCAATATCAACCCGCATGCCGGCATCGGCTCGGGCAACCTGCGCAGCAAGACCGTGGATTCCACCCTGCGCGTGGACCAGCTGATCGAGACCGCCAACAAGGGCGGCCTGCGCGTGGACGCCGCGCGCAAGGCCAGCGCGGCCGCCGGCGAAGTGGTGCAGGCGGTGGTGGCGCAGCAGAGCGCCGCCGCGGAGCAGGCTTTTTATGACGCGGTGGTCAGTCAGGAGCGCGTGGCGGTGTTCAAGGAGATGCTGGCGCTCTACGACCGCACGCGCCAGGCCAGCGAGACCCGCCTGAAGGCCGGCGACGTCTCGCGCGCCGACGTGACCAAGCTGCAGCTAGACGCGCTGCGCGCGCAGAGCGACATGCGCCAGGCCATGACCGACCACGCGCGCGACAAGGCCCAGCTGGCGCAGGCCATGGGCGTGCCCGGCACGCTTGCCGGCAACCGGCTGGTGCCGGACTGGCCGCCGCTGGATACGCCCGTGCCGCAGGTCGATCCCGACACATTGCAGCGCCGCCCCGACGTAACAGCGGCCGAGGCCCGCCTGGCCGCGGCCGCCGCCGCGCGCGACCTGGCGCGCGCCGGCCGCGTGCCCGACGTGACCGTCGGCGCGCAGGCTGAGCACTATCCGGTTTCCGCCACCAATACCAACGGCAGCGGCAACAGCTACGGCGTGTTCCTGACGATCCCGCTGTACGTGCGCCACAGCAACGGCGGCGAGGCCCGCCGCGCCGAGGTGGACTACTACGCCGCGCTGGACGACCGCAACCGCGTGCTGCTGGAAGCCGGCAATGAGATGGAACGGCTGCGCAGCCAGCTCGAAGCCGCGCGCCAGTCACTGCGGCAGATGCGCGACGACGTGCTGCCCGCCGCCGAAAGCGTGGCCGGCAGCGCCGAGTTTGCCTACGGCAAGGGCGCCACCGGCGTGCTCGACCTGCTCGATGCCCGCCGCGCGCTGCGCCAGACCCGGCTCGATGCCGTCAGCGCCCAGGGCGATTACGCCAAGGCCCTGTCGGCCTACCGCGCCGCGCTGCAGACCTCCACGACCGGCACTGCGACAAGCTCGCGTCCCTGAACCGCAGTCCCAGCGAATCCAATGCACTCCCTCCTGTCACGCATGTCCCGCCGCATGTCTTCCGTCCATTTCCCCGCCGGCCTGCCCGCACGGTTTGCTGCCCTGTCCCTGTGCGCGCTGGCGCTGGCCGCCTGCGGCAAGTCTGAAGCGCCCAAGGCCGATGACGATCCCAAGGTCAGCGGCAATACCATCCAGTTCCCGGCCAGCGTGAAGACGCTGCCGGGCATCGCCGGCGAAGCCGCCAGGACCGGCGGCGAGCGCATGCTGAGCCTGCCCGGCCGGCTGGTGTGGAACGAGGACAAGACCGTGCGCGTGTCGACGCCGTTTGCCGGCCGCGTCACCGAGATCCTGGTGCAGCCCGGCGCCACCGTGAAAGCGGGCCAGCCGCTGGCCAGCCTGACCTCGCCCGATTTCGGCGTGGCCCAGGCCGATGCGCGCAAGGCCGCCGCCGACAGCGCGGTCGCGGCCAAGGCGCTGGCACGGCAGCGCGAGCTGTACGGCGCCGGCATCATCGCGCAGAAGGAGCTGGAGCAGGCGCAGGCCGACGCCGCGCGCGCCGCGGCGGACCTGCAGCGCACCCAGGCGGCGCTGGCCCAGTACGGCGCGGCCGCGGGCGGCGCGGGCGCCTCAGGCATCGTAAACCAGCGCTTTCCGCTGCGCAGCCCGATCGACGGCCTGGTGGTCGAACGCAACATCAACCTCGGCATGGAGCTGCGCCCCGACCAGCCGCCCGCCGCGCCGTTGTTCCTGGTGACCGATCCGACCACGCTGTGGGCGCAGGTCGATGCGGGCGAGGCCGACCTGAGCCTGTTCAAGCCGGGCGTGGACGTGCAGCTCACCACCGCTGCCTGGCCCGGCGAGACCTTCTCCGGCACCGTGGTCAAGATTGCCGACTATGTCGATCCCACCGCGCGCAGTATCAAGGTGCGGCTGAACGTGCCCAACCCGGAGCGGCGCCTGAAGGCAGAGATGTTCGTCACCGCGAAGCTGCCGGCCGCGTCGTTCAAGGGCATCGCCGTGCCGTCCAAGGCCGTGTTCCTGGCCGACAACCGCAACTATGTGTTCGTGCGCACCGCCGCCAATACCTTCGAGCGCCGCCTGGTGCGCGTGGGCGTGACGCTGCCCGGCACCACCGAGCTGCTTGAAGGCGTGAAGGACGGCGAGACCGTGATCACCGACGGCAACCTCTACCTGCAGGACATCCTGCGCGATGCCACTGCCGTGAACGCGGCGCGTGCGTCCGAGAAGAAGTGAGGACGGCCGCCACATGATTTCGCGCATCGTCAGCTTTGCCCTGCACCAGAAGCTCTTTGTCTGGCTGGGCCTGCTTATCTTCGTCGGGGGCGGCCTGGCTGCATTCAAGAACCTGCCGATCGAAGCTTTCCCGGATGTCTCCGACATCCAGGTCAACGTCATCACGCTGTACCCGGGCCGCGCCGCCGAAGAGGTGGAGCGCCAGGTGACCATCCCCATTGAAACCGCGCTGGCCGGAACGCCCAACGCGGTGCGGGTGTTCTCGCATACGCAGTTCGGCCTGTCGTTCATGATGGTGACCTTCAACGACCGCGCCACCGACGTGACCGCGCGCCAGCAGATCCTGGAGCGCCTGCGCAGCGTGGACCTGCCCGACGGCGTGCATCCGGACCTGGCGCCGCTGTCCACCGCGATCGGCGAGATCTACCGCTTCCGCCTGGCCGGCAAGGGCTATACCGCGCAAGAGCTGCGCACGCTGCAGGACTGGGTGGTGGAGAAAAACCTGCGCCAGGTGCCGGGCGTGGCCGACCTGGTCACCATCGGCGGAACCATCAAGCAGTACGAGGTCAATCCCAACCTGGCGCGCATGCGCGATGCCAAGATCTCGCTGTCGCAGCTGTTCACCGCGCTGCAGCGCGCCAACGCCAATGCCGGCGGCGGCGCCGTGGCGCACGGCCGGCAACAGTTCCTGCTGCGCTCGCTGGGCAGTTTCCGCACCTCGGCCGATATCGCCAACGTGGTGGTGGCCGAGAACCAGGGCACCCCGATCCTGGTCAAGGACATCGCCGACGTGAGGGTCGGCAGCGCGCCGCCGCAGGGCCTGATGGGCCAGGACGACGAGGACGACATCGTCTCGGGCATCGTGGTGATGCGCAAGGGCGAGAACCCGTCGCTGGTGCTGGAGGCGCTGAAGAAGAGGATCGACCTGCTGGACGACCAGATCCTGCCCAAGGGCGTGAAGATCGTGCCGTACTACGATCGCTCCACGCTGATCGACAAGACCCTGCACACCGTGTTCGGCAACCTGGTGGAAGGCGCGCTGCTGGTGATGGCGGTGCTGTACCTGTTCCTGGCCAACGTGCGCGCCGCGGCGATCGTGGCGCTGATCATCCCGCTGGCGCTGCTGTCGACCTTCATCGGGCTGACCTGGGTGGGTATTCCAGCCAACCTGCTGTCTCTTGGCGCGATGGACTTCGGTATCATCGTCGACGGCGCGGTGATCGTGGTTGAGAATATCTTCAAGCGGCTGGGCGAGCTCAAGGCGCAGCAGATCAAGGACAGCAAGGCGCGCCTGCATGCCATCCTGCAGGCCACCACGGAAGTGGGCCGTCCGACCGTGTTCTCGATGGTCATCATCATTGCGGCGCACATCCCGATCTTCACGCTGCAGCGGCACGAGGGCAAGATCTTCGCGCCGATGGCCTACACGGTCACGGGCGCGCTGATCGGCTCCCTGATCCTCTCGCTGACGCTGGTGCCGCTGCTGTGCCACCTGCTGCTCACCAGGAACATCGCGCACGACGACAACTTCATCGTGCGCCACTGCAAGCGGCTCTATGAGCCGATGCTGGCCTGGGCGCTGGACCATAAGAAGCTGGTGGTGGGTTCGGCGCTGGGCCTGCTGGTGGTGACCGTGGGCGTGGGCAAGTTCCTCGGCAGCGAGTTCCTGCCCGAGCTGGACGAAGGCTCGATGTGGGTCAGCTTCGACCTGCCGGCATCGGTCTCGATCGACGAGGCGCGCGACCAGGCGCGGCTGCTGCGCAGCGTGATCCGCAAGACCCCGGAGGTCAATACCACCATCTCCAAGGTGGGCCGCCCCGACGACGGCACCGATCCCAAGCTGATCAACACCGTCGAGATCCTGGTGGACCTGAAGCCCGAGAAGCAATGGCGCGACGGCTTCAACAAGCGCGCCATCATCGGCGAGATCGACAAGAACCTGCGCCAGCTCCCCGGCATCGAGCCCAATTTCTCGCAGCCGGTGCGCGACAACATCCTGGAGAGCATCTCGCAGATCAAGGGCCAGATCGTGATCAAGGTGCAGAGCGACAGCCTGGAGCAGAACAAGAAGGTGGCCGACCAGATCCTGGCCAACGTGCAGACGGTCAAGGGCGTGATGCGCGCCTTTATCGACCGTGACGGCGAACTGCCGCAGTACGTGCTGGAGTTCGACCGGGCCCAGGCCGCGCGCTACGGCATCAATGTCGCCGACGTGCAGGACCTGATGGAAACCGCGCTGGCCGGCAAGGCCGCGACCGAGCTGTGGGAGGGCGAGAAGCACTTCAGCGTGGCCGTGCGCCTGAAGCCGTCGGAGCGCGCGCTGCCGAACCTGCCCAATATCTTCATGCAGACCGCGGACGGCGCGCAGGTGCCGCTGTCGCAACTGGTGACGTTCCGCGCGGCATCCGGCGCGATGAACATCAGCCGCGAGAACGGCCAGCGCACCACCTCGATCGGCATCTTTATCCGCGACCGCGACATGGGCAGCGTGGTCAAGGACATGCAGAAGCTGGTGGCGAAGAACGTCAAGGCCGACGACGTCAAGATCAGCTGGTCGGGCGAGTTCGAGAACCAGGAGCGCGCCATGGCGCGGCTCTCGATCGTGGTGCCGCTGTCGGTGCTGGTGATCTTCCTGCTGCTGTTCAATGCGTTCAAGTCGTTCAAGAGCGCCACGCTGATCATCTCGAACATCCCGTTCGCGCTGATCGGGGGCGTGTTCGCGCTGTTCCTGACCGGCATCCCGCTGTCGGTGTCGGCGGCGATCGGCTTTATCGCGCTGTTCGGCCAGGCGGTGCTCAATGGCGTGGTCATGGTCACCTACTTCAACCAGCTGCGCGATGAAGGCATGCCGGTGCGCCAGGCGGTGCTGACCGGCTCGATGGACCGGCTGCGCACGGTGCTGATGACCGCGCTGCTGGCCATGCTGGGTTTGTTCCCGATGGCGATCTCTCGCGCCATCGGCTCTGAGACGCAGCGCCCGCTGGCCATCGTCATCATCGGCGGGCTGATCACCGCCACCATGCTGACGCTGATCGTGCTGCCCACCTTGTATGAATGGATGGTGGGGCGCAACTGGCCGGACGAAGAGGGCGAAGCGCCTGACGAGAACCGGTTGACGCCGTCGATTCTGGGCTGACGACCGCCCTGACTTCACTGGCAATTTGCGCCCCTCTCCCGCTGCGCGGGAGAGGGGCGCCTTGTTCTGCGGCACGCATGCTCGCCCGCCGTCGCGCACATGACGCGCTGACCGCACCATCCCCCCTCCAGCAACCAGGTGCATGCCCCGCCGCGTGCCTCGCCCGCATTGCAATGTCGGAATAGTCTGACGCGCCTTTCGGAACCGGACGCCTGCTTCCCATACCCCCCCGGGCCTACTCTGTACTTACGGCATGGCCAGCAGCATAGCCGCCGGCCTCTCATGCGTACCTTTACGCAATCACCCGGAAAGGAGATCGACATGTTGAAGAAATGGCTGACTGCAGCAGTGTGTTCGATGATGGTTGCCGCACCGGCGGGATTTGCGCTGGCGCAGATGACCGCACCAACAACCGCATCCGGAACGACTGCAACCGGGGCAAGGGCAGACTATGACGCCGCGGTGAAGCAGGCTGATGCGGACTACAAGGCTGCCTCCGCCAAGTGCAATGGCATGAAGGACAACGCCAAGGACGTCTGCAAGGCCGAGGCCAAGCGCGACCGCGATGTGGCCAAGGCCCAGGCCGAAGCCCGCCGCGACGGCACGCAGAAGGCGACCGCCAAGGCCGAGAAGACCAAGGCTGACCGCGACTATGACGTAGCCAAGGAAATGTGCGACGACAAGAAGGGCAACGACAAGGACGTCTGCAAGAAGGACGCCAAGGCCGCCCATGAAAAGGCACTGATGGCTGCCAAGGTCGACAAGGCCGCGGCGACCGGTTCGCGTGCCGACGTGGCGGAAGCCCGCGCCGACGCGAAGAAGGACGCCACCGACGCCGCCTACAAGGCCGACAAGGAACGCTGCGACGCGATGTCGGGCGATGCCAAGGACAAGTGCCAGGCCGATGTGAAGGCCAAGTACGGCAAGTAAGCCTTCGCGGCATCCCGCCAGCATTGGCGGGCCACGCACCGCACCACCCGCAAGGGGACGCCTCCAATGCGCCCCCTTGCCACCGGATGAAGGAGCATGAGATGAACTGGGACCAGATCGAAGGCAAGTGGGAACAAGCGAAGGGCAAGATCAAGGAGAAGTGGGGCAAGCTGACCGACGACGACATCGCGCAGATCAACGGCAAGCGTGACCAGCTTGCCGGCCGCATCCAGGAGCGCTATGGCTACACCAAGGAGCGCGCCGAGGAAGAAATGAAGGATTGGGAACGGGACACGCGCTGGTAAGCAATGCGTGGCAGCTAGGCAAGGCGGGACGCCAGCGGGCGTCCCGCCTTGCTTTTTGCGTGCGGCGCGTGCTCGGAACCTGGCACCCCCGGAACGAGGGGTATGCCGGCGCGTATCGCACAGCATTAAGCGCGGATTAGCTCTGAATGCAACCGAATGATGCACGCGCCACCCGCGCAGGGCATAACATGTCGCGTCGCCGACCCTGCCATCCGCCCGGCTTGCCTTCGCGCTCCGCATGTACGCAGCCTTGCCCGCCTTCGTCTCGTCGATCTTCCTCGGTTACGGCCTCTATGTGCTGGTGACCAAGGGCGTGACGCGCGTCTCCACTTCGTTCTTCCTGCTGTGCGTGACCACCTTCGCCTGGCAGGGCACGTGGGTGTTCCTGTTCCAGGCCTCGCATCCCGATGTGTCGCTGATGCTGGCCCGGCTCGGCTACCTCTTCATCCTGTTCCTGCCGACCACCTTCTACCACTTCATCGCCGAAGTCACCGAGTGCCGCCGCGAGCGGCCGTTGCTGCTGGCCTCGTACGGCCTGAGCCTGGTGCTGGCGGTGCTGCTGCTGACCACCGACCAGGTGGTCTCCGGCTACTACAGCTATTTCTTTGGCGACTATCCCAGGGCCGGCCCGCTGCATCCGCTGCACCTGGTGCAGACGGTGCTGGTGGCGCTGCGCAGCGCCTGGCTGCTGGTGGCGGCGCGGCGCAATGCAACCGCCGAACGCCGCAAGCGCTACAAGCTGTGCCTGGTGGCGGTGGCGCTCTATTCGCTGGCGGCGGTGGACTACGCCGTCAACTATGGCGCGGCCTTCTATCCGCCGGGCGTGGTGTTCGTGGCGGCAAGCCTGGGCATCCTGGCGGTCAGCGTGGTGCGCTACGACCTGATGCATCCGTATTCGCTGGCCGCCACCGTGGCGCACGAGGTGCGCACGCCGCTGGCGACCATCCGCATGCAGGCGCAGGAGCTGGCGCGCACCTGGCCGCAGGTGCTGCACGGCTACCGGCTGGCGGTCCAGCAGGGGCTGTGCGAGGACCGCATGCGGCCCGGCCAGCTTGAGCGCGTGTCGAGCCTGGTCGGCGCCATCACGCGGGAAGTCGATGGCACCAGCACCGTGATCGACATGGCGCTGGCCTCGGTCACGCTGGAGCGGCTGGACCGCAGCAGCTTTGCCCCGCACGGCATTGCCGACTGCGTGCATGCGGCGCTGGAGCGCTACCCGTTCCAGGGCGAGGAGCGCGGCTGCGTGCAGGTGCGCGGCATCGACCAGGGCTGGCGCTTTGTCGGCTCCGACACGCTGCTGGTCTACGTGCTGTTCAATCTGCTGAAGAACGCGCTGCATGCGATCCGCGCGGCCGGCGGCGGCCGCATCGACATCACCGGCGCGACCGAGGGCCAGTACCACGTGATCCGCTTTCGCGACACCGGCCCGGGCATTGCGGCCGACGTCATGCCGCGCATCTTCGATCCGTTCTTCTCCACCAAGGCGCATGGCACCGGTGCCGGCCTCGGCCTGGCCTTCTGCCGGCGCGTGATCGAGACCTTCGGCGGGCGCATTGAGTGCGAGTCGGTGCCGGCCGTGCATACCACCTTTACCCTCAGCCTGCCGCGCTTCACCGCCATGGCCGACAGCCGGCTGCGCACCAGCACCGCCGGCTGAGCCACGGCCGGCGGTGCCGGATTCAGACCCGCGCGGGGTCAGCCGCGCCTGGCTCAGCTGGCCAGTGCCGGCAGCGCCAGTTCATATTCCCTGACCCGTTCGATGATGCCCGCCGGAAAGCGCGTGATGCGCTTCTGCCGGTCGGCGAAGACGATCTGCTGGTAGCCCAGCGACACCGGCTTGCCCCCCACGCAGAAGCGGAACAGCAGGTAGGCCGAGCACTGCCGGACCTGGAAGGTGTTCAGGTAGCAATCCACGCGCTGGAACGGGAACGTCTCCTCGACATACTCCTGGTGCGCGCGCTTGGTCACGAAGACGCCGCCCGCGGCCAGCAGGTTGTCGTGGATGCATTCATGGAACCAGCGCTCCCGGCAAATACCCTGCCACTCGAAATAGCGGGCGAAGTAGGTGTTCATAAAGGCATTGGAATCCTTGAGGTAGATGTCGATCGCATGGTGGAAGGTCTTGTGCGAAGCGGTCTCGAACGCGTCGGGCGCCAGTTGGGCCGCGCCGCGGTTCAGGATTTGGGGGATCACGTCTCGCATCAACATAAGTTGACTCCTTGAGATGGCTGCAAGCGGCAGCCACGCCTGCCCCCGGGAAGGTTGGGGCATGGTGGCATTCTGTCCGCTTGGGCAGTGTCAAGGTGGGCGCTGAAGTGGGGGTTGCGGCACGTTCCGGCGCGTGACGCACGGGCGACAAAAGTCCCGGAATGCACGCCCGGGCCTGGCAATACCGGAGCGGCATGGATCGGCGTTAACCCTAGTAGTCTAGGTTTGTAGACTTTTATATAGTCGTCCGGCCAGGCTGCCTCCGGGCGGCCCACGCCTCGCCCTTTTTCCCCGACGTTCACCGGCGTTTCCCAACCTCCCTTGCCGCATGGCAGACACCACGTCCAGCGAACTCCTCGCGCGCAGCCGCCAGCCGGTCTACCTGCAGCTGGCCACCATCTTCCGCCGCCAGATCGAAAGCGGCGCCTGGCGCGAGGGTGAGCGCATCCCGTCGCTGGAAGAGCTGTGCCGCCAGTACGGCGTGGCGCGCATGACCATGCACCATGCCTTGTCGATGCTCGATGAAGAAGGGCTGGTGGCGCGCTCGCGCGGGCGCGGCACCTTCGTCAAGGCGCCGTGCCAGTCGCGGCGGCAGGTGTCGCTGTCGACCAGCTGGGACGAGGCGGTGGCGGTGGGCGCTCAGCTGGACACCGAAGCGATGGTCGAATCCGCCGGCAACGTGCCGCTGCCCGCCGATCTCGGCATGCCGTGCCCCGGTGAGCGCGCCGCCGAATACCACTTCCTGCGCCGGTTGCACCGGCTGGAAGGACGGCCGTTCGCGGTGGGCGAGGTCTATATCGAGGCCGGCGTCTTTGCGCGCGAGCCCGAGGCCTTCCGCCAGGGCGCCTCGGTGCCGGTGCTGGACCGCTTCCCCGGACTGTCGGTCAGCACCGCGCGCCAGCGCCTGTCGATCGTCGCGGCCGGGGCCGAATCCGCCGCCGCGCTGGCGCTTGCCGTGGGCGCGCCGGTGGCTGAGCTGCGCCGCTTCGCCTGTGTCCCGGGCGAGCGCGGCGAGCTGATCGTCTACTACGCACGCATCGAATTCCCGACCGACTTTGTCTGCCTGGATTTCGACCTGCTGGCGGCGCGGCCGTGCCCGGCCTGACGCCTCCCGTGCAACCAATGCCAACCTGCTGACCCAGAACCTGAGCGGAACCCGAGACATGGAAACTACCCAACCGATGAACGGCGCCGAGAGCCTGGTCAAGACCCTGCTCGCCAACGGCGTGGACACCTGCTTTGCCAACCCGGGCACCAGCGAGATGCACTTCGTCGCGGCGCTGGACCGCATCCCGGGCATGCGCTGCGTGCTGGGCCTGTTCGAAGGCGTGGTCACCGGCGCGGCCGATGGCTATGCGCGCATGGCCGGCAAGCCCGCCGCCACGCTGCTGCATTGCGGCCCGGGGCTGGCCAACGGCCTGGCCAACCTGCACAACGCGCGCCGCGCGCAGACGCCGGTGGTCAACATCATCGGCGACCAGGCCACCTACCACCGGCCGCTGGACGCACCGCTGACCGCGGATACCGAAGGCTGGGCCCGTCCGGTCTCGGTGTGGACGCGCACGGCCACGCAGGCTGCGTCCGTCGGCGCCGATGCCTCGTCCGCGGTGCAGGCCGCATGCGCCGCGCCGGGCGGGGTCGCCAGCCTGATCCTGCCTTCCGATGTGTGCTGGGATGCGGGCGGCGTGGTGGCCGCGCCGCTGCCGCCGCTGGCGGTGCCCAAGGTCTCGCCCGACGCCGTGCAGCAGGCCGCGCGCGTGCTGCGCTCGGGCCAGCCCACGCTGGTGGTGCTGGGGGGCAGCGCGCTGCGCGAGGCGCCGCTGGCCGATGCGCACCGCATTGCCGCGGCCACCGGCGCCCGCCTGATCTCGCCCATGTCCAATGCGCGCGTGTCGCGCGGCAGCGGCCGCCTGGCGGTGGACCGCGTGCCATATTCGGGCGACGTCGCGCGCGACAAGCTGGCCGGCATCCGCAACGTGATCCTGGTCGGCGCACCGGCGCCGGTGACGTTCTTTGCCTACCCGGGCAAGTCGCCGCGCCCGTATCCGGAAGATGCCGTGATCCACGTGCTGGCACGCCCGGAGGAAGACCTTGCCGAAGCGCTGGCCCGCCTGGCCGACGAGGTGGGTGCACGCAATGCACCGCTGCCGGCTGCCGTAGCGCCCGCATCCGTTGAGCCCGCCCGCGGCGCGGTCACGTCCGAGGCGGTGGCACGTACGCTGACCGCCTTGCTGCCCGAACAGGCGATCGTGGTGGAAGAGAGCATCAGCTTCGGCCGCGCCTTCTATCCGGGCACGGTCCATGCGGCCCCGCACGACTGGCTGCAGCTGACCGGCGGCGCCATCGGCGAAGGCCTGCCGCTGGCCGTGGGCGCGGCGGTGGCGGCGCCGGACCGGCGCGTGGTGGCACTGCAGGCCGATGGCTCGGCCATGTACACGCTGCAGTCGCTGTGGACCATGGCGCGCGAGCAGCTCGACGTCACCGTGGTGCTGCTGGCCAATCGCAAGTACGCCATCCTGCTGGGCGAGCTCGCGGGCGTAGGCGCCAACCCGGGCAAGACCGCGCTGGACATGCTGGATATCGGCAATCCCGACCTGGACTGGGTCAAGCTGGCCAACGGCATGGGCGTGGAGGGCGCGCAGGCCAGGGACATGGAAAGTTTTGCCGACCTGTTCCGCATGGCCAATGCGCGCAGGGGGCCGTTTGTGATCGAACTGGTGATCTGAGCGCAGCGCTTTCCGGATTCAAAAATCCAGCCTTCGGCAGATGTGAATTGTTGCAATGCACAGACTGCGGCAAGCTGATTGCTGTGCCATGGCAGGTCCATGGCGGCACCATCAAAAGTGAAGGAGACTCCATGCCCCAACAACAAGCGGCGGTGGGTCCGGACAAGGCTTACGCGGACCAGCTCGCCGCTGGCCAGTTCCGCATCCAGCATTGCCAGGACTGCAAGCGCCACGTGTTTTTCCCGCGCAATATCTGCCCGCACTGCGGCGGCGACACGCTCGCCTGGGTCGAGCCCAAGGGGACCGGCACGGTCTACTCCACCAGCGTGATCCGCCGCAAGCCGGATGCCGGCGGCGACTACAACGTGGTGCTGGTCGACCTGGATGAGGGCGTGCGCATGATGAGCCGCGTGGAAGGCATTGCGCCCGCCAGCGTGCGCATCGGCATGCGTGTGCAGGCACGCGTGGCGCAGGGCAAGGAAGGCGAGGCCGCTCTCGTCGTGTTCGATCCGGTGGAGGGCTGAGGCCATGAGTTTGTCGAATTTGCGTGGCAGCGTCGCCATCGTCGGGGTCGGCCAGGCGGGCCTGGGCGAGGCCCACGGCAAGACTGAAATGGAAATCCTGGTGGAGGCCGCCAAGGCCGCCGTCAGGGATGCGGGGCTGTCGATGCGCGACATCGACGGCATCGCCACCGCCAGCGTCGGCGCCAGCATGTGGGTGATGCCGGTGGCCGAGTACCTTGGCATCAAGCCCAAGTTTGTCGACAGCACCATGATCGGCGGCTCCAGCTTTGTCTCGCACATGCTGCCGGCGATGATGGCGCTGGAATCGGGGCAGTGCGATGCGGTGCTGGTCTGCTATGGCAGCAACCAGCGCACCTCCACGGTTGGCCGCGCCGGCATCTCCAAGGTGCGCGCGGTGCTGGACCCGCAGCCGTATGAGCACCCGTACAGCCCGCTGCAGCCGATCACGTCATATGCTCTCGCCGCGGCGCGCCATATGCACCAGTACGGCACCACGCGCGAGCACCTGGCCGAGGTCGCCGTGGCCGCGCGCAAGTGGGCGCAGCTGAATCCGGAAGCGATGATGCGAGACCCGCTCAGCATCGATGATGTGCTCAATGCACGCATGGTGTCGGACCCGCTGTCCGTGCGTGACTGCTGCCTGGTCACCGATGGCGCCGGCGCCTATGTGATGGTGCGCGCGGACCGCGCCAGGGACCTGGCCAAGCCGCCGGTCTATGTGCTGGGCAATGCCACTGCCACGTGGCACCGGCAGATCTCGTGCATGCCGGACCTGACCGTCACGGCTGCCAAGGAATCCGGCGAGCGCGCTTTCGCCATGGCGGGGCTCAAGCCGTCGGATGTCGATGTGGCCGAGCTCTATGATGCTTTCACCATCAACACGCTGCTGTTCCTGGAAGACCTGGGTTTCTGCGCCAAGGGTGAGGGCGGCCAGTTTGTCAGCGGTGGCGGCATTGCGCCGGGCGGGCGGCTGCCGGTGAATACCAATGGCGGTGGCTTGTCATGCGTGCATCCTGGGATGTATGGGATGTTCATCACCATTGAGGCGGTGCGGCAGTTGCGTGGGGAGTGTGGGGAGCGGCAGGTGAGGGATGCGGAGGTTGCCGTTGTGCATGGGAATGGAGGGACGTTGTCTAGTCAGGCTACGGCGATTCTGGGGACTGCGGCGACGGTTTAAGGCGGGAGCGGGGGGCTATTGGCTTGGCCCCATGCGGCCGGGCCTGTCAGTTTTTTTGTGTGCAGGGCAGGTAAAGGCTCACCGTCAATTCGACCGGTGAGCCAGCATTATCTCAACGATGCGGATGGGTGAAGCGGTCCTCGTAGAGGATCGCAAACTGGTTCATGGCAGCCTTCCAGTCATGCGTTGAACTGCCCCACTTCCCGGTGATGTTGCGCAGGGCCAGCCACAGGAGCTTGGTCGCCGCCTCATCGCTGGGGAAGTGGCCCCGCGTCTTGATGATCTTGCGCAGTTGCGCATTGATGCTCTCGATCGCGTTGGTCGTGTAGATGATCTTGCGGATCGCCGGCGGGAACGTAAAGAACGGGATCACCTGATCCCAGGCGCGGCGCCAGGACGCGGCGATCGGGGGGTACCGCTCACCCCATTGCCCTTGCTCGAAGGCCTCCAACTCGGCCAGCGCCGCCTCCGCGCTGGGGGCCGTGTACACGGGCTTGAGCGCCGCCGCCACGGCCCGGCGCTCCTTCCAGCTGGCGTATTCCAGGCTGTTGCGGATCAGATGCACGATGCAGGTCTGCAATGTCGTGTTCGGGAACACCGCGTTCAGGGCCTGCTCCATGCCCCTGAGCCCATCGGTCACCGCAATCAGGATGTCCTGCGTGCCGCGGGTCTTCAGGTCGTTGAACACCTTCATCCAGAACTTGGCGCCTTCGGTGGTCTCGATCCACAGGCCCAGGATGTCGCGGGTGCCGTCTGGCAGCACGCCCAAGGCCAGGTAGACGGCCTTGTTGCGCACCACGCCATCCTCGCGCATCTTGACCCGCAGCGCGTCGAAGAACACGACCGGATACAGCGCCTCAAGCGGGCGGGCCTGCCAGGCGGTGACCTCGTCCATCACTGCATCGGTCACCGAACTGATGAACTCGGGCGAGACTTCGGTGCCGTACTGTTCGGCCAGAAACGCCTGGATCTCGCGCACGGTCATGCCACGGGCGTACATGGCGATGATCTTGTCATCGAACCCAGTGAAGCGCCGTTCGTGCTTGGGAATCAGGATCGGATCGAAGCTGCCGTCGCGGTCGCGCGGGATGTCGACCCGCAGCGGGCCATCCTCGGTTAGAACGGTCTTGGCGCTCTTGCCGTTGCGCTGGTTGGCTGTGCCAGCCGGGCGCTCCGCGCCCGGCTGGTAGCCCAAGTGATGGCCTAGCTCGGCGCCTAGGGCCCGCTCGATCAGGGCCTTCTTGAATGCCATCGAGGCGTCCTGAACCGCTTCGGCGGTCATCGGACCCTTAACGAAATGAGCGATCAGGTCCTCGGGAATAGCCGGCAGTTCACGGCCTGCGGCTTGGCTGGTCTTCGTCTTGCGTGGCATACATGCTCCTTGGCGACATGTTATGCCCTAAACACAAAATTTCTGACAGGTCCATGCGGCCGCCTGTCGCCCCCACCCCAACGC
>NZ_JBYTAH010000074.1:0-34078 GCF_058787975.1 Cupriavidus sp. FW305-26 | reverse complement strand
TCATGGGTCCGCCCATTACGCCCTTCCCCATCGCCCCCGGGCCCCACAAGCCGTGCATCATACCCATCGTATCCTGCATGGTCGTCCAGTGCCCCTGAAGTAACTTTTGACGCTCCTGCGGGTCCTGCGTTTTCTGGATTATTCCCATCTGCTCCTGCATCTTCCGCATGTTTTCCTGGATCTGCTGCGCCTGCTTATCGAATTCGGCGACATTCGGTTGCTCTTGTCTCGGGGGAGCACTCTTGGTTACCGGCTTGCCTTCTTGGGCAAACGCTGGCATTACGGAAAGTACGGCAGCGGATAACACGGCTACCATGAATCCCTTCTTCATCTTGTCTCTCCTTATTGGCAAGTGGTGCGTACCTTTTCGTCCCGAGCCGACAATTATGAGGCTGCAATTGCGTCTCTTTTACAGAATAGTGCTTTCCGCTTGGAAAGGCTTGACGCGAGACAACAGTTCGGTCATCTAAGCGACTCAACCCGCTGGCTGCTCGGCGACCGCAAGATGCGGAAGCGTGCGACCGGATAGGTAGCCCGCTTGTGGCTGAGTAATGTACCTGCGGCCGTCAGGCCCCTGTCGAGGATGAATGCGGATGCCTTAATGGCCATCGTGGTGTGGGGGCTGCCATCGGGACTAAACGCGTCCATTCGCGGAATGCGATGCCTTCAAATGATTCAAATCAGATGTGTCAGTAGTCGTATCGCACGGGTTGCCTGGCTCCTTCCGCTGGCCGCGTCTTGGTCCTCCGCGAGGTGCGCGCGCAGCGCTGCGAGTTCGTTGTTCAGCGTGGCGATACCAGCTTGCGCTTGCTCGCACTGCGGCTCGGCCACCGCCGTTGGCCTCTCCTGCGGTCGCCAGTTCCTGCATCGCATCGCGTAATGATGCCGGTGTGTGCGTGTGATTTACCTTCCGCCTCCCCCAATTCTCTCAGGTATTAGGTAGCAGCGACGAATAGCAGAGGCGACGGCAGCATCAAGGTGGCTGGCCACACCCGCAAGGGCCGCCCGGACTAGCCCAAGGAACTGCGAACATTCGAATACGATCTGTGTCCGAGAGAAAGAAGGCGGCCTTCGATACTTGAGGAGCGCGTTGGCGAGTGGGCTAGCCAGACACTGCACTGCGAGCCGGCCAGACTCAGCCATGGCGTACCTCATTGTGGTCTTTGAAAGCCATTGTGGTTCTCGCTTTCATTTTTCCAGGAATCATGAGCACGGGCTGCAAGCCAGGAAGCCAGACTGTACTTTGCGAGCTTTCCGCAGAAGATGACCGCAAACACCGCTAATGGGGAAAGTTTCGCCAAGGCGACAAAGACCAGTGCGGGCGTTTGTGGCAGCGGCGACGCAGCGATGACCGGCAGTGCGGGGAGGCCATAGCTTCCGGTGAAACGCTCCACCGCCATCCATTTGGCGGAGCGTGTGAGTTCGGGTAGGTAGGTGAGCAACTGCACCCAGCCGAGATGGTGGAAGACGACATAGAGAAGAAGTGCCCCGGCACTGCTCCCCAGGGCAGCACAAAGCGCAATCATCTTCCATCGACGTGCATTCAGCAGCGTTGCCGCCGATAAGACCGGGACGAGCGGCACGCTCATGCTGATGGTCGCGAGCAACGCCAAGGCTCCGACGAGCACTGGAGAGGCCTTGAGGTGCGCGCGCCGGCTCAGCATATCCAGCACGCCAGCGAACACCAAGCGGCCGACTCCCCTGAAGGAAGTTGTGGGCGTTGACGCCCGATTCACGCTTCCCAGCGATAACGAACTGGGCTGCTGGCGTCTAATATCAGTCTCCATGGGCACCACGCTCAATCCTGCAGTTGATGGCGCTATGTCAATTGTCGATCCTGGCGCCGACAGTACACGGCTGCCAGCGAGCCTGGCTCGCTTCCGCATCCCCGCATTGATGGCTACCATGATGGAACCGTCAGACTTGGGAAACCCAGAAATTGTGACGGCACCATCCATCCTTTCGGATTGCGGATCTATGATGAATAGCCACTTCACTTCGCGATCGCGCCGCTAAGCAGATGTTCCTCGGCATAAGGAAATACGATTTTCGGGTCAGGGCGAATCAGTTCTGTGTCCTTGCCCATATAGTGAAGACGAGTCAAAAGATCCTTGATGACACTAAGGCGAGCCACTCGCTTGTCGTCGGCGCACACGATGTTCCACGGCACGGCATCGCTAGTCCGGGCAAGCATCTCGTTGCGCGCCTTGCTGTATTTCTTCCACAGCGATAACGCCTGGTCGTCGATGGAGCTGACCTTCCACTGCTTCAGCGGATCCTGGCGGCGGTCTTCGATGCGCTTCTTCTGCTCGGCCTTGCTGATGTCCAGGTAGTACTTGATGAGACGAATCCCGGAGCGCACGAGCATCCTTTCGAACTCCGGCACACTCACCATGAAGTCCTCATGCTCGTCGTCAGTGCAGAACCCCATCACGTGTTCTACACCTGCCCGGTTATACCAACTTCGATTGAACAGGGTAAACTCGCCGGCAGCGGGCAGCTCAGCTGCATAGCGCCGGAAGTACCAGGAGCCACGGTCGCGGTCGGACGGCTTGCCAAGGGCAACGACGCGCGTTTCGCGCGGGCTGAGGTGTTCAACAATGCGCTTGATAGTGCCATCCTTTCCGGACGCATCCCTTCCCTCAAGAATCACCAGAATTCGGTCATTGCAGGAAATGAAGTGCTTCTGAAGCTTGACCAACTCGACTTGAAGTAAGTGCAGAGTCCCCTCGTAGTCCTCATGGGAAATCGCGCTTACCTCGAATTGGGCCCTCTTGCTACTTGCCTTTGTTTTCATGGCTCGCCTTCTGTGAATCGGGCGCGTCCGAAGTGCCTGGGTGCGGTTTCCCCAGCGGGGTGACCTTCTCGGAGAGCAGCAGTTCCAGGGCAGATCGGTCCACTACCTCTTGTTCGAGCAGTAGTTTCGCCAGGGCGTCCAGCTTGTGTCGATTTGCCAGCAGTGTCTGCCTAACACGCTCGCTTGCATCGGCCAGAATCTTCCGAACTTCCGCATCAATGATTTGCGCAGTGCTCTCGCTGTATTCCTTGCGTTCTCTAGGCATCAATCCTGACCCTGTTAGAAGCGGATTCGGCACGTCATCGTAAGTGGCAAGTCCTAGCTGCTTGCTCATTCCGAATTGCGTAATCATCTGGCGAGCCATGTCAGTCGCGCGTTGCAGGTCATTCTGCGCCCCGGTCGACACGTCTCCGTAAGCCATCTCCTCTGCCATTCGGCCACCAAGCAAGACATCGAGGCGGTCAAGCAGTTCGCTCTGCTTGAGCAGGTAGCGGTCCTCAGTTGGTGTCTGTTGCGTGTATCCCAATGCCGCGACGCCCCTGGGAATGATGGAAACCTTGGATACTCTGTCAGCACGCGGCCGCGACTCCGCCACGATGGCATGACCCGCTTCGTGGTAGGCGATAGTTTCCTTCTCCTGTGAATTCATCACGCGATTCTTCTTTTCCAGGCCGCCAATGATCCGGTCCAGCGCCTCGTCGAAGTCGACCATCTCCACTGCATCCTTCCCTTTCCGTGCCGCCAGAAGCGCGGCCTCGTTAACGAGATTGGCCAGGTCTGCGCCGGCGAATCCCGGCGTGCGGCCCGCCAACTTCGTTAGGTCGACGGTTGGAGCCAGAACGACGTCCTTGATGTGCACCTTCAGAATTTGCTCCCTACCTTTCAGGTCCGGCCGGTCCAACGCAACGTGGCGGTCAAACCTACCCGGGCGAAGCAACGCCGGGTCAAGAATCTCCGGCCGGTTGGTGGCAGCCATGATGATGACCCCTTTGTTGGTATCAAAGCCATCCATCTCGACCAATAGCTGGTTCAGGGTCTGTTCGCGTTCGTCATTGCCTCCCACTGCATTCAGCGCGCGGGTCTTGCCCAATGCATCCAGTTCGTCGATGAAAATGATGCAGGGCGCCTTGGTCTCAGCCTGGTTGAAGAGGTCGCGTACCCGCGCTGCCCCCACGCCGACAAACATCTCGACGAACTCCGAGCCGCTCATGCTGAAGAACGGCACGCCGGCTTCACCGGCCACCGCCTTTGCCAGCAGGGTCTTGCCTGTGCCGGGCGCCCCGAGAAGCAGCACGCCCTTAGGTATCTTGCCACCCAGGCGCCGGTAGCGCTGAGGGTCCTTCAGGAAGTTGACGATTTCGGCGAGCTCCTCCTTTGCCTCGTCGATGCCGGCGACGTCGGCAAAGGTCACGCCGGTTTCCTTCTGCATATAGACCTTGGCCTTGCTCTTGCCGATCTCCATCATGCCGGCTCCGGCCCCACCCACCCGCTTGATGAGTAAACTCCAGACGACAAAGAAGAGGATCGCGGGGACAACCCAGGAGAGCAGCACGCCGATCCACTTATTGTCGGCTTGCCCAACAAAGCGCACCTTGGCGGTCTCGAGATCCTGGACCAGATTGGGGTCATTCACCCGAAGCGTGGAAAACCGGTGATCCCCCTTGCCCTGACGCAACATCTCCTCGGCCTGTTGCTTGGGCAGCAGATTCTCAATGCCATCGGTGCTAACCGTACCGGTGACGGCTCCCTCCCCAAGGGTGACGTCCTTGAGCTTGCCAGCTTTGAGCAAAACCTTGAAGTCACTGTACGGCAGCGACTCGACATGCGATGAGGGAATGAAGCTCTGAAGGATGAGGATCGCCGTGACAGCCACGAGTACGTACCATAGGGAAAACTGCCTTTGAAGTGGTTCCATGATGGCCCTTTATCTATTCGAATGGCAGCAGGCCTCAGCGACCGCGGATAATCGCCGCGAGTCGCCGGTCCCGCGTCCTACTGGATACGTGAAGTCTGAAATTGAGGAGTCGGTTAGATGCTACGCGCTCTCGCGCTATGCGTCGCCATCGCGCCGGCAATCCGCGACCCACGATTCAGCGTCCTCCTCCCAGGTTTTCGTGCAACCAAGCAAAGAATGCTCCAGCGCCAAAAGACCAGACTGCAAATATGAAGCCTGGGTAGATGATGGACCACCAAGACGAGGGCTGGCCAGTCTGAAGGCGCCGGAAGTCGAGACCATGAAAGAGCGCGTTCATGAAATTCATGAAGGGTTCAGGGAATGCCAGCCAGACGATGGAGCACAAGGCGTAGAAAATGACGATCGTGGCTGAGAGCGTCAGACCGGTTTTATAGGGCTTCATGGCAATCTCCAGACGCAGGGAAGCTTATGGCTAAGCTCAATTTGGTCGGGGCCGAGGAACATCGGATCCACTGAAGTGCGGAATGAACGCAGGTGTTTTGCCGCGATACTCTTCGTATTCCTGCCCGAACACCGCCAGCGCATCGCGTTCCTCGGCCTTCGCCAGCCGCACATACATCCAGACCAGGATGGGGAACATCCCCAGCGTGGGAATCGTCGGCCACTGCAGCAAGAAGCCCAACATAATGAGAACGAAGGCGACATACTGTGGGTGTCTCATGCGCGCATAGAGCCCGGTGGTCGCGAGGTGATGCTGCTGCTGCGCCAGGTAGAGTACCCGCCAAGCGGCGGCGAGCATGATGAAGCCGCCAAAGATCAGGATGTTGCTGGCGATGTGAAAGGGCCCCAGGTGCGGATTAGCGCGCCACCCGAACATCATCTCCAAAAGATGGCCGGCATCATGGGCCAGGAAATCGATGCCCGGAAACTTCGCCGACAGCCACGGCAGCAGGAGATAGATAGTCAGCGGAATACCATACATCTCCGTAAAGAGCGCCACAATGAACGCGGAGAATGCGCCAAAGGAGCGCCAGTCACGCGTAGTCTTCGGCTTTGTGAAGCTGAAGGCGAAGAGGATGAAGATGGCGGAGTTGATAATCACCAGCAACCACAGGCCATATCCTGACTGCGTTTCGTGTTGCATCATCGCTTTCCTTTGGTGTTCAATTCCTTGGGTTCCTCATCCTTACGGTCGCCATGCCCGTGGCCATGTCCACCGTGCATGAAGAGGTGCATTAGCGGACAGGCTGCGAGCAGCAGGAACGGCAAGAACTGGATGACGTGCGCGCGGTGTTCAGTGAACAGGAAGTAGGCGATCACCAGGAGAAAGCCGATCGTGACCAGCTTGGACTTGGAAACCGTTCGCTGTGCGTCCTCTTGCCGATCATGATTGTTGTGGTCGTGCCTCATACTTCGCTCCTATGGGGGGCATCCTATGGAAGGCCTCATCTAGCAACAGCCATGATGGCGATGATGGCGGTGCACGTATCGAGCAGGATCTTGCTGGAAGACAGCCCGAGAGTTTTCAGACTCGAAGAAGTAGGATTTCCCTTCGAAGTCAGCCGTGAGGGCGTGTGACATATCGACCGGCTTGCCGGTGACGGGGTCGCGCGCAGTGTGGTCGTCCCTGTGCGCCGCAGGGAGATTTTCCCCGTCCTGCCTGCGTTGGCGATTCATGACTCGCTGCCACGCAAGCAGTGCGATTAGGCCTGCTCCACTAAGCAGGATCCAATTGAGATTTTGTGAGAGCCAGTTCATGTTTAGGTCCTCCTCGTCAACATTTTCCTCGGGACTTACGCTCACGCTCGACGGCCTGGCGGATGTCTCGCTCACACTGTCGTGAGAGTCGCAGACTCACCCATATCACGACGACTGGACAGGAGAGCAAGAGCAACGCGATCAGTATGGTGAGCGGCGAAACCCCAAACCAATACACGATTGCGACTGCAAGTAGTGTCGCAATGACGGCGCAGATCCATGCCAACGTTTGCCTCATGCCGCCTCCTTGCTGGCAACAACCGCGCTAAGGCGAGCACGCTTTAGCAAGGCCGAGTTTGCCACCACGCTCAACGATGACAGCGCCATGGCGGCCGCGGCGATGATGGGGTTCAGGAAGCCAAGCGCAGCGACGGGGATGCCAATAGTGTTGTAAATGAACGCCCAGAAGAGGTTCTGCTTGATCTTTCGCATCGTTGCGCGCGACAAGTGAATGGAGGCGACTACGTCGCGCACGTCATTGCGAATCAGGATGATGCCTCCTGTCTCCTTTGCAACGTCAGACCCCGAACCAATGGCAATGCCGATATCGGCGACGGCCAGCGCCGGCGCGTCATTGACGCCGTCCCCAACCATGGCCACGACCTCCCCCTGCTTCTGCAAGGCCTGAATGGTTGTGACTTTGTCCTGCGGCAGGACTTCTGCAATCACGCGCTCGATGCCTACCTGTCGGCCGATTGCCTCGGCGGTGCGCCGGTTGTCGCCGCTCAGCAGCACCACCTTGATGTTGCTCGCCTGCAAGGCAGCCACAGCCTCGGCCGCCTCCGGTTTCACCGTATCCGCTACGGCCACCACGCCGAGCACTTGTGTGCCTGCGCCGACCATCATGGCCGTCTTGCCATCAGCTTCAAGCTTGCCCAATAGGGCTTCGACTGCTTCGGTCGGAATGCCTTGGCGTGCGAACAGGCGCCGATTGCCCAGCCAGATCTGCTGACCGTCGACCAGACCTTGGATGCCCATGCCAGGCAATGCGCTGATGCTCGTGGCCTTGAGAAGGGAGAGGGCGCGGTGTTGGGCGGCGCGCACAATAGCCTCGCCCAACGGGTGCTCTGACCCGGCTTCGACGGCGGCAGCGAGGCTCAGCAAGCCGGTCTCCTCTTGCCCCGCGAAGGGGATGACATCGGTCACCGTCGGCTCTCCGCGGGTAATCGTGCCCGTCTTGTCGAAGACGACTGCCGTCAGCTTTTCTGCGCGCTCCAGCACTTCACCGCCGCGAATCAAGATGCCGTTGTCCGCGCCCTTGCCGACCCCGACCATCAACGCGGCGGGCGTTGCCACGCCCAGCGCGCACGGGCAGGAGATAATCAGGACAGCCACAAAAGCCAGGAGCCCGTGCGGGAAATGGCCGGCTACGGTCCAACCGGCCAGGGCAAGGAACGCAACGACGACAACTGCCGGCACGAAATAAGCGGTCACCTGGTCGGCCAGCCGCTGAATCTGCGCGGTACTGGCCTGGGCATCCTCGACCATCTTGATGATCTGCGCGAGGGCAGTTTCGGCACCGATCTTTGTGGCTTGGAAGGTAAAGGCGCCGCTGCGGTTGAGCGTACCGCCAATGACTGCTGCGCCGGGCGTCTTTTCCACAGGCATCGATTCGCCGGTCAGCATCGACTCGTCGATGCTGGTCTGACCATCGATAACCTTGCCGTCGGTGGGAATCTTCTCGCCCGGGCGTACAACGACCGCTTCACCGACCATGATGCTTTCGGCCGGAATTTCCACCTCTTTGCCGTCACGAAGCACATGAGCGACGGCAGGGCGCAAGTCGAGCAGGCGCCGGACAGCCGCAGAGGATTTCTTCTTGATAATTTCCTCCATGTACTTGCCCAGCAGCACGAACGCGATAATTACCGCCGAAACCTCAAAGTACACGTCTCGCTCTTCCACCTTCACTGGCAGCCAGGAAGGAAAGAAGAGGACCACCACGCTGTAGAAGTAGGCCACGGACGTCCCCAGGGCGATGAGGAAGTCCATGTTGATATTGCGCGTGCGGATCGCATTCCACGCGCCTTTGTAGAAGCTCCAACCACCAATGAACTGCACTGGCGTAACGAGCAGAAATAACCACATCCCCCACGTGAACCACGGCAAGGCGGGAATTGGCGCCCAAGTCAGCAGGGTCGCGCCAGCCGCCAACGCCAGGAAAGCACCGGCTCTTAGCACCGCCAACGCGAGCACGCCCGTGAGGGCGATGGTCACGCGCGTCTTCATTGCCTTCAACTCGCGCTCGGGCGACTCGAAGGTCCGAAGGCAGCTCTCGCTGCAGAAGTAGTACTTGCGGTTGCCACGCTCCGTGGACAGGGCCGTTGCCTTGTCCACCATCATTCCGCAGATCGGGTCCTTCGCGAGTTGCTTGGCGCCGCTGGAAGCCGATGCGGGCGTCGCCGGCGCAGGGACGGGAGCGTCAGCAGGCGGGCGAGCACTGCTCGAGTGTCCAGCTGGCCCCTGCGGAGCAGGCCGGCGGGTATATCGCGCAGGGTCGGCGAGGAACGCTTGTTCACAGTGGGGGGAGCAGAACCAATACCGCTTTTGGTCAACTTCCGCGCTGGCAGTGGCTCCGCTCGGGGAAATCTCCATGCCGCAGACGGGGTCCCGCACTAGCCGTTCGGAGGTAACTGCGCCTCCGGCCGTCGCTGGGGCCGTCTGGGCGCTGGTAACGCCACAATTCCCCCCATATGGGGTAGCTGACTTGATCGGCATTCCATTGTCTCCTTGGAGCAATTTGGAGAACCTGCAGCACTATTGCGTTTGCATTCTGCGCGACCAGCCGATTTGCCACTTGAGGTGAATCAAGAATTCCCGAGCCAATCGAGCGTGCTGTGGGTGCTGGTTCGCAAATGAATGCGGAACAACACATTAGTGCCGGAAAACCGCGGAGGCCGTCCGGTCAGGGGGGGGGGGGGGGCGCCGAGATTGGCGCCCGCGCCTTCGATGGCTTAGAAGACCGGTACCGTGCCGTGGACGAGCTCGCTGACCAAGGCGGGAAGCGCCACCAGCTGCTGCCGGGCAAGCTCACGAATTTGCTGCTCTTGCGTAGTCGATAAACCGCGCGCGGCCACGACATCAATGGCAACCAGCTGGGGCTGGTTGATGGGACGTCCGATTCCGGACAGGAGCCGGATGATGACTTCGTCCGCGCCATCCACGCTTTCGTGGATATGACTTGCCAGCCGGTGCGCGAGCACGTTGTATAGCTTGCCGACATGCGCCGCCGGGTTCTTGCCCGCCGCCGCCTCCAGTGACATGGGTCGATATGGTGTGATCAATCCATTGACCCGGTTCCCGCGGCCGACCTGGCCATCATCGCCATGCTCGGCGCTCAGGCCAGTGACAGTCAGGTAAATCCCACGCTCGTCGCGAGCATCCTGGTCATCGAGGGTATTGATGGCAATCTCGCCCCCGAGGCCGATCTGCTCCGCCAGATGCGACCCAATCCGCTCTTTGAGCACGAAATACTCGTCGACGCTGTGCACGCATCGGTCCACAAGCGCGAGCGCGATAGTGAGGCGCAGATGCTCGCCAAGCCGACTCCCCATCACCTTGTAGTCGAGCCCTGCCGCCGCAAACGTGCCCCTGAACGCACTTGATTGCAGGACGTGCGCGGCCGACAGCACAGCACTCTCAAGCCGTGTATGTGGCGCATAGCCAACACCAAAGGATGTGTCATTGGATAGTGGGAGAGCCGCCGCTTCAGTCACCCGCCGTAGGTTTGGCGCTGACGGGCGCAGAATTGGCTCGATGCGGATGCCGTTGCCAATCCCGCCCAAGGAAGTTGCGAAGTATTCGCGAATGGCCTGCTCAACAAGGTGCTCGACCTTTGCCGACCGAAGCTCGGTAACCGGCCCGGATACGATGAGGCGTATTGAGCGCAGCTGCCTGCCGCCACCGAATTTCGGCGCGCTCGTGCCGCCGACCAGCAACGCCTTATCGAGGTTGAACGGCTGCACGGCGCCGTAGCCATCAATATAGGCGCGGGAAAGCGCACGGGCGGCTGCCTCCACCGCGCCATCGCAGAGGCTGTCCGGATGGCCGATTCCCTTGTGCTCACAGATTTCTGCGCGCCCTTGCGCCAAGACGGATGAGGTTGCGATGGAAAGAACGATCTCGTCTGAGCGTAGCATCAAGACCTCCAGACTCTGAAAGGGAAGCCGTCCCTGTCTTAGCGAAGCTTGACGGAGCTGGGCGGCAG
Source organism: Cupriavidus sp. FW305-26 (assembly GCF_058787975.1). NCBI lineage: Bacteria > Pseudomonadati > Pseudomonadota > Betaproteobacteria > Burkholderiales > Burkholderiaceae > Cupriavidus > Cupriavidus sp. FW305-26. Next base: position 23,401 of record NZ_JBYTAH010000074.1, on the reverse strand, counting down.
CTAGGAACTCTCCATTAAGTGAAGCACAAGCCGGCCCGATCGATGGCACCCCTTTTTGATGGGACTTGAACTCGGCCGGCTGCGGCATAGGCTAGGCCGGCCGCCCGGAGTCGATGTCCGAGGTCAAGTCCTTGAGGCAAATCAAGGGCATGTCCTCCATGTGCTCTACGATGAATTCTGTGGATTGGTTTGCGATGGCATCTAGTTCCGAGACGTCCATCGCATAAAGACTTCGGCGTTCGAACACGAATGCCATGGAAATCTGGAGGTGCGCCGTGCGCAAAGTTTGGTTGGGACTGCTGACGCTGCTTGCCCTGGCGCTCACGGGATGTGGCTACAACACCATTCAGTCGCAGGAAGAACAGGTCAAGGCGGGTTGGGCGGAGGTCCTGAACCAGTACCAGCGCAGGGCCGACTTGGTGCCGAATCTCGTTAACACGGTCAAGGGCTACGCTAGCCATGAGCGCGAGGTGTTGACACAGGTGACCGAGGCGCGCGCGCGTGTCGGTGCGCTTCAGGCTTCCCCGGCACTCCTCAACGACCCGGAAGCGTTCGCGCGATTTCAGGCCGCTCAGCAACAATTGACGAGTTCTCTGACCCGGCTCCTCGCCGTTTCGGAGAACTATCCGCAGCTGAAGGCGGATGCTGGCTTTCGCGATCTGCAGGCGCAGCTGGAAGGCACCGAAAACCGCATCGCCATCGCGCGAAATCGATACATTCAGGCAGTGCAGGGCTTCAACGTAACCGTCCGCTCGTTCCCTTCGAATCTGACAGCGATGGCTTTCGGATACAAAGAAAAACCTAATTTCACCGTCGCCAACGAGGCGGGTATTGCCAAGCCTCCCCAGATTGAGTTCGGCGGTGCGCCGGCGCCCGCCTCTCGGAGTCCCAATTGAATTCAATCAAGGCCGCGCTTGCCTCAATCCTGGCAGTTGCGCTTTTCCTTCCGCTAACGGTCCTCCCCGAGGTCGCAATCCCAGCATTGACGGCGCGTGTGACGGACCTGACCAGCACGCTTACGCGCGATCAACGAGAGGCCCTGGAGCAGAAGCTGGCGACCTTTGAATCTAGGAAGGGCAGTCAGCTCTCCATCCTTGTCGTCCCGAGCACCCAGCCGGAAACTATCGAGCAATACTCCCTGCGCGTCGTGGAGCAGTGGAAACTGGGGCGCAAGCGCGTCGACGACGGTGCCTTGCTGATTGTCGCCAAGGACGATCGCACACTGCGGATTGAAGTGGGCTACGGACTTGAGGGCATTCTGACTGACGCGACAAGCAAGCGCATCATTAGTGAGATCATCGTTCCCCGTTTCAAGCAGGGAGACTTCTATGGCGGCCTCACTGCGGGTGTTGAGGGGATGGTCCAGGTGGTCGACGGAGAACCGCTGCCACCACCGAAAACCGTGGTCACTGGCGAAAGGGATCCCATTCGCCAGTATATGCCGATCGTGCTGGTACTCACGCTGGTGCTGGCGGGCGTACTGCGAAGCGCCCTTGGCAGATTCCCAGGCGCAATTGCCACCGGTACTGCAGTCGGTGCAGTCATGTGGCTGCTCTCTGGCATCATGCTCGTTGCTCTCGTAGCTGGCATGGTTGCTTTGGCGTTCACCTTGCTGGGTGGTGGCATGGGCGCGCACGTGGGTGCGTGGCACAGTGGCGGTGGCCGCTCAGGCAGATCGGGCAGATCGGGCAGATCAGGTAGCGGCTTCGGCGGCGGTGGTGGTGGATTTGGTGGCGGCGGGGCTTCAGGCAAATGGTAACGAACAACTTCAATCGCATCGCGCGCCACCTGATGATGACTCACTGGCACGTTCGTCGCGCGTTCCCTCAGGAGACCTTGGACGCCATCGAGGAGGCCATCAAGCTGAGCGAGGCTACGCATGACGGCGAAATTCGCTTTGCCCTGGAGGGCGCATTACACAGCACCGCCCTGCTCAAAGGCCAATCGGCCAGAGCGCGGGCGATCGAGGTATTTTCGCAACTCCACGTTTGGGATACCGAACAGAACAACGGCGTCCTGATCTATCTGCTGCTGGCAGACCATGATGTTGAAATTGTGGCAGATCGGGGTCTGCATGCAAGGGTCGGCTCGGGCGACTGGGAAGTAATCTGCCGGGAGATGGAGGCCAGCTTCCGCCGTCGGGAGTATCAGGAAGGTGTGATTGCCGGCATCCAGGGGGTGGCCCAACACATGAGACAGCATTTCCCTGCCCGCGACCATTGTGAAAACGAGTTGGTCGACAAAGCCGTGGTCCTATGACGCATATGGCGCACGCCGTGGGCATCGAGGATGATCGACTGAGTATACTGCGGCGTAGGAGCTGTACGCTTTGGCGGGTCTCACGCACGCCCACCTCGATCATTCCGGCCGCTTTCCCCGCTTGCCAAGCGCGGGGGACAAAGCTATTCCTGCCATCATTTCACGGTCACCACTCCCTTCATGCCGGCGTCGTAGTGACCGGGTAACAGGCACGCAAATGGCACCGTACCACTCTTAGTGAACCGCCAGACGATCTCACCAGTCTCGCCAGCGCCGAGTGCGATAGCGTTAGGTCCGGTAAATTTCATCTCTGGCATCTTCAGCATCATCTGATAATGCTCCTTCAATTGCCCTTCGGTGCCGAGAACCATCTCGTGCTTCATTTTTCCGATGTTCCTGACGTGGAAACGAATGGTTTCTCCTCTCTTTACCGTAATCACGGAAGGGATAAAGCGCATGTCGTCGGTCATATCCACGTTGATGGTGCGACTGACCTTTTTCGCGTCGCCGGCCTGTCCAAATGCAGCCACTCCGCCACCGCCGTGGCCGTGGCCGTGCCACCATTTCGCCTGGTCATCACTCGCCATGACCGCGATCGGTAAAGTGGCAGCGGCGGCAACGACGGCGATCTTCATTCTCGACAACTTCATGCTAGCCCTCCGTTGAGCCCAGGCATGCAGCTCGCGCGTACCTTGTGAATGCGCTCTAATCAGTCCCGGACATCAGCATAATGGAAAAATACGGGAACCGGCGCTACAGTGATCAGGCCTATCTAGAGCCGACGCTGGAAGTTCCTCAAAATCCACATGCGCCTCTTTCAAGGCGAAGTCCGTCTCTCCGTCTCTGGAAAGGATGGGACTGCCGTTGGCGACCGACTGACGCAGATCAAATCAATAGCATTCATACTTACTAAGCTGGGTTTAAATACGGCGGTCGGTGCGCGCCCCGATGTGCGATATACGATATACGCCAATGTTGATGCATGGGGGCTAGCGAATTGACAATGAGAAAGGAATTCGACCATGAACAGCGATGATAGCTCCTATTACATTTCACAGGCCTGGGCCGGAACTCCTATGCAGCCTTGTCTTTCAGCAATCCCATTTGGCCACGAGACTGCCATCAAAATTCTGCATCGCTTGCGAATCGTGCTCGTAGCGCTGTTTGCTTTCGCCTGGGCCTCGACTAGCGCAATTGCTCAGAATCGGCTGGAGCGCGACGGCGTGGTGCTGTACTGGGGTCTTGTCCCGGCCGCTATCGTTTCCCAGAAGCACGCGATCGAAGAGATGCACGGCGCGATACCGTCCGGAGGTGGGCAACTCCAGCATCTGGTCGTCGCGTTATTCAATCCGGATGGCTCACGAATCGACAATGCGGTAATACGCGCGCAAGTCAGCGAGATTGGAATCGTGGATTCTCCGCCTAAGTATTTGACACCAATGGAGATTAACGGCCAAGCGTCCTATGGGCAAATTTTCGCGACCGTGCTGAGTAGTAAGGTCCGATTTCGACTATTCGTCAGGGTGCCAAACCACGGCGCAGACATCGAGTACGTGATATCGGCGACTCCTCCGCAAGGCAAGGGCGCGCAGTAGAGATCGATCTCTTTCACGATTGATCCACGAGAACTTTCAACGCACCACTCCCCTTCCGATGACGTGCCCTCATGTTGTTCGCGCACAATGGCGGCCAGGCTAGCCTCACGGTCTGCTCTCATCCTATGGACTGCACATCGTTCATCGGCCAGCGCTGGTCAGTGGGCGCGCAGTACTGTGTCATTTTCGGGAGCGCGGGCTTACTGACGGCGACGGCGACGCATAGAGTTGAGACGGTCGGCTTGCCAGATCGCAGCTCATCTTGTCGCCGCAGGTTGTTAAGCAAGCAGGCCGCAGCCGGAGACTTGGGGCGAGCCCAGCGATTGATTAGCGCTGGCACCCTCTTTTTTTATTGCACAGCCCTCGGAGCCAGCGCCCTCCGTGACGAAGAGATTTCACAACAAGCCAATGCAGCGGAGAACGCGTCCCGTGACGTGCGCTCTGGCGCCCTACCCTTCTCCACAATTGGCTGCTGTACGCAGGCATGGCATCACCTGGGCGCTTGACCGAAGTCCTTACCACGAGTTTCCGTCGCCCAGCGGTACTGCCATGATTTTGGGTTTTCATGCAGATAGGGATACGATCTTAAACGCTGCTAGAAGGGCGGCGAAGCTGAGTCCCAACAGCAATCAGTCTGGAAGCGCATACTTGCGTGCGCCAAGGCGTCGCAGGAAGGACCACAATGAACACCGTACCAAGCGAAACGGGAAAGGGCCCGGTGACAATCCTGCCGCGGCCCAACTCTATGGGACGCGCAGTCACGATCGTCACTGCATTTTCTGGCTTCGTGTTGTGGCTGGCCCGATGTAAGCTCCCTTGGGCACGCCCTAAACAGACAACAGGCGAGCGTTTCGCAGACCTGCTGCAGGGCCTCGGTACGACCTTCGTCAAGCTGGGGCAACACTTGAGCTTACGTGCAGACTTGCTGCCAGAGGATACGCTGCGAGCACTAGAGCGACTTCAGGACCATGTCTCGCCATTTTCTGTAGATGTCGCAGAGAACATAATTGAGCTTGCCTTTGGGCGTAGCACGGAAGAGATATTTGCCAGTTTCGACCGTAAGCCGCTAGCCGCCGCCTCGATAGCGCAAATACACCGCGCGACATTGGCTAACGGGCATGACGTCATCGTCAAGATTCGCCGCCCCAACATCCGCGCTCAAGTGGATTCGGATATGCGGCTCCTGCGCCGCGTCGCACATATTGCCCAACGGCTCGCCCCCACACTGCGCCCTCTTAACCCGGTGGCCGTGGTAGATGAAATTTGGTCCAACCTGAGGCGTGAAATCGATCTAGCGCGCGAGGCGAGGAACGTCCGTCGATTCGCCGATGCGACGCGAGACTCGCCAACCGTCTTCGTACCTGACGTGATCGATGGTCTCTGGACTGAAACGGTACTAGTTCAGGAATTTAGCCACGGGCGGCGCATCGACGAAATCCACGGTGAGCAAGGCATGATTGTTGCGCAGTCGATCGTCGATAGCTATGTGCATCAATTGTTCAGCATCGGCTATTTCCACGGTGATCCTCATCCCGGGAATTTGTTTGTCATGCCCGATCTCCGCGTTTGCTTCCATGACTTCGGCATCGTCGGCCATATCGATAGACGACTTCGGCGTGCACTGGCGGCTTTCGCCACCGCGTTTGTAGAACAGAATGCCGACTGGGTTGTCGATGCGTGGCTGGATATGGGCCTGATACGGCAGCACGCGGATCGCAGAATCTTCCTCGAAGTCGTCGGCGACCTCTTACGCGACTTCGCCGACTTGCCATTGCGCGAATGGTCAATCGCAAATGCGCTATCTCGTCTGATCGCGGCGGGGCGATCCAGCGCCGTTGGCCTCCCCTCTGACCTGCTTGTATTTAGCCGAACTGTTTTATTGCTAGAGTCGACCTTGCAGCGGATTGCACCGGAGTTTTCCATAGTCGAAGCACTGTCTCAGCATGTGAGAAACGGGAAAATAGACATCACCGAGCAGGAATCAGGACGATCTCGGAGGCTCTCCTTTGAACTGGCGGCAACCATTGACGAACTGCCAGATCTCATGGCTCGTAAGCTTCATGATAGATTGGGGAAATCAGGACTGTTTGAGTTGACAATAAATCAGGATCCACACTTTGCGCGGTCCCTTGAACATCTCGGCGCCCGCATCGCGCTAGCCATAGTGACCCTCGGATTGTATATCGCTTCAACGTTGCTGATCGGGAACCCTATGGGCCCGACGATCGCAGGCGTGCCAGTTTTGGCAGCCGCGGGATATGTGCTTGCGGTACGGTTCACATACTTCATCACGCGTGACTATCGAAGGCTGAACTGAATATCCAGATCGGCAGCCTTGCCGAGAGCACTTCCCCAAGTTCCTCCTGTTTATGGGTTCCAGGTTGCTACTAGCGGCGGGTCTATTTCGTAGGTCCGGCAGAAGCTCAATGGCCCGGCATCCAGAATCACTATGATCAACGGTTTTTTGCCATGCCACACAAAAAATTATTTATCTTGTATTAACCCGAGCATGGTCGCATGCAATCACTGCGTCTGCGCGGCATCGTGTTTGCGCGAGCAGAACGTCGAGGTAATGAAGCGCTGTATCGAGTTGGATATCGATTGCGCGCAGACTTTCGCCTTTGCTGCGGCCGTAATGGCCCGCGACAGCCGACTGGGGCCGAATGTGCCAAGCACGAGGCGCAGCATTACCAGGATTGCGCGCGTCCTGACGCCGCTACCTTACGAGGGCATTACGCGACGATGACGCAATGGTGGACCGCCATCGCGTCGTATTGATCATCGATCATCAGAAGCTTTTTCTTCGAGGCCAAGCCCACTATGCTAAGTGCACGCTGACAAGTGCGCGAGGAGCCGACGTGTTCGAACGCAATCGCCATGCCGCAGACGGTCCTGTTTCTCTGACCCGTCTTGCTTGGGCCCTGGCTGCATCCGGCAGGCTGGCGACGGTCCGCTGCCGTTCATTGCCTAGCCGGCGTGCCGCTGCGGCGCATGCTGCGGCACCGCTGCAAAATGCCGGCAGAACCATTCGCCGGCGAGCTTGCCGACTTGTTCCAGCGCCCCCGGCTCGTCGAACAGATGCGTGGCGCTGGGAATCACCTCGAGCCGCTTCTCGCATGGGATCCACGCCATGGCGTGCGTGTTAAGCTTCAGCACCACCGGATCCGCTTCCCCGACAATCATCAGCGTCGGTGCCCGCAGTTGGCACAGCGCCTCATGGCCGGCAAGGTCGACGCGGCCGCCGCGCGATACCACCGCGTCGATCCGCATTTGCATCGGCGACTCCGCGGCGGCACGGATGGCCGCGGCAGCTCCCGTGCTGGTGCCGAAGTACCCGAGCTGCAGGTGATGCCCGCGCGCCAAGTGCGCCACGGACGTCGTGGCAGCCTTGAGCCGCTCGCTAAGCCCTGCAATGTCGAAGCGCCTCGCCATGCCGATATCCTCCTCGGGCGTCAGCAGGTCAAACAGCAGCGTGCCCAGGCCCAACCGGTTCAGCATTGAAGCGACACTGCGGTTGCGCACACTGTGGCGCGAACCACAGTTTCCATGTGCAAACAGGACCAGGCCCGAGGCAGCTTTCGGCAGGGCAAGGTCGCCCGGCAGCGCGATGTCGCCGATAAGGATCCGCACCCGTTCGGTGGTGATGTGCTCCATGAGGCCCCCTTCCCTCTCCCCATACGACCTGCGCTACAACTGAGCGGCGCTGCCAGCCGACGCCGGCAGGCCGGCGCCTTTCCCGGGACGCCCGAGCCCAGCGCGACCGTGTGAGGCTTCGGCGGGCGCAGCAGGTCTGGCACCGAGGTAAACCCGGCACAAAGCGGCAGCAGCAGGCAGGCGGCAAGCCCCCGCCCTCCCAGCTGACTTGCCGGGCGGCCTGACGGCAAGCGCTTCGTCATGGCGTACTCTTTCCACACTGCTGGCCGCGATGCGGACTCGCCCGCGGCGTCCGGATACCGCCGGACCTGGCCGGGTACCGCAAAGCGGAATTGACCACTATGCAGCACGATATGCCGCGCTCCCTTCATCTCGAATAGCGCCCCTGCTACGCGCTCGATGTCCTGGTGGGGCTCATGAATGCCGGCAGCAGGTCTTCATTGCGGTACGGTAGGAGCGTGCCGTGTTGAATCGTTCACGCCATGTCCTCCCGGCCATGACGCCGCTAGCGCGCATCCAGGGCGTCCAGGTTCAACAGCTCGATGGACTTGCCCTGCACAGTCAGCAGCCCTTCCTGCTGGAACTTGGACAAGGTGCGGCTCACTGTTTCCAGGGTCACGCCGAGGAAGCTGCCGATGTCCTCGCGCGTCATGCGCAGGACAAACGACGTGGCCGAATATCCGCGCTCGCGGTAGCGCGCCGACACGCTTAGCAGGAACGCGGCCACGCGCTGCTCCGAGGACGCGTTGCCCAACAGCATCATCTGGCGCGATTCCCTGACGATCTCGGCGCTGAACATCTTGTGCAACTGGCGCTGCAGCGGCTTGATCTCGCGGCAAAGCGCTTCAAGCAGATGGAACGGGATCACACAGACCACGCTGTCTTCCAACGCAATGGCATCACAGCTGTGGGATTCCTGGCAGACCCCATCCATGCCGAGGGAGTCGCCCGCCATGTGAAAGCCGGCAACGGTCTCCTTGCCCCTGCTCGGCGTCACCACGGTCTTGAACGAGCCGGCGCGGACCGCATACAGGCTGCGGAACGGATCGCCAGCCCGGTACAGCCGTTCGCCCTGCTTGACCGAGCGCCATCCCTGCACGACGGAGTCCAGACGGGAGATTTCGCCGGCCTCGAGGCTGGCGGCCATGCAGATGTTCCGCATCATGCAGGTCGCGCATCGTGCCCTGGCATCGCCCGGCACCGGCGCAACCTTCGTATCGCTGCGCTTTTCCAAGGTGACGGACGTCTCGGTAGAGCCACAAGCAGCATCATCCTCGTTATGCAAGTCGAACATGGTTGTCTCCCGCCCGCAGGCCCTTTCCTTCGCCCCGACCCTCACTCACCCATTGTTCGGCGGACCGCATCTGCGTGTGCACCGCTATCTGTTTGACAGAAGTATTGGCCGGCACGGCTTCCGTGCCTAGAAGGCTACGCTGAGTTGCCTGTCAGGAATCCAGCAGGGCTTGTCAGCCTTACCTGACAAGCCCTGCTGCTGCCCCCACCATGGGGCGCAAGTGACGCAATCCCGCTATCCGACGCGTGCAATCCCGGCATTGCGCCGGCGTTTGATGCAAAGCAAACACGAGCCTCCGCTGCTTGCCAAAGTAAGAACCATCAGGCGCGTACCGCGCCGTCAACCCGGGAAACATAATGATCTGTTTTCATGCTTGGCCTCTTCAGCGCCCGAGCGCCGGCGCCACGGTACGACGTGTGCAACGCCGGACCTGGTACCGGGGATTGCCATAAGAGCCAACGATGACTATTCGTAACCTCGATGCCCTGTTCCGACCGCGGTCGGTCGCGCTCATCGGCGCAACGCTGCGGCCGCATAGCGTAGGGGCGACCGTGCTGGAGAACCTGTCCGCAGGCGCCTTCGCCGGCCAACTGTATCTGGTCAATCCCAAGTATGCGTCGCTGGCGGGCCAACCCTGTTACGCGCGCGTCGGCGCGTTGCCGGCACCGCCGGACCTGGCGGTGCTATGCACGCCCGCACCCACTATCCCGGGGCTCATCGCCGAGCTCGGCGCCGCCGGCACGCGCGCGGCCATCGTGCTGACCTCCGGCTTCGAGGGGCCCGAGGACAGCGCCGGAGGCGCCCTGCGGCAAGCCATGCTGGACGCGGCGCGGCCCCATCTGCTCAGGATTCTCGGGCCGAACTGTGTCGGGCTGATCGCTTCTGGGATCGGCCTCAATGCCAGCTTCGCACCCGGCACGGCCCGGCAAGGCAAGCTGGCGTTCGCCACGCAATCCGGCGCGCTGGCCACCGCCGTGCTGGACTGGTCGCGCTCGCGGCAGAACGGCTTTTCCCATTTCATCTCGCTGGGCAACAGTGCCGATGTGGACGCGGCCGACGTGCTCGACTACCTTGCCGGCGACGCCGAGACGCATGCCATCCTGCTCTACGTGGAGGCGATCCGCCACGGCGCCAAGTTCATGTCCGCGGCGCGCGCCGCCGCCCGCAACAAGCCGGTGCTGGTCGTCAAGGGCGGGCGCTCGGCGCAGGCGGCACGCGCCGCCGCGTCCCATACCGGCGCCATGGCCGGTGCCGACGACGTCTACGACGCCGCCATCCGGCGTGCCGGCATGCTGCGCGTGGACAGCACCGAGAGCCTGTTCGACGCCGTCGAGATGCTTGCCCGCATGCGCGGGCTGCGTGGCGAGCGCCTCGCCATCCTGACCAATGGCGGCGGCGCCGGCGTGATGGCAACCGACGCGCTAGCGGATGCCGGCGGGACCCTGGCGCGCCTGTCAGACCAGACCCTGGCCCGGCTGGACGCCGTGCTGCCCGCCACCTGGCCGCGCGCGAATCCGGTCGACATCATCGGCGACGCGCCCGTCGAGCGCTACCTGCAGGCCTACGCCATCCTGTGCGAGGCGCCCGAGGTTGACGCTGTGTTGATGATCCATGCGCCCACGGCCATCGTGCCGGCCGCCGAGATTGCGGCCACGCTCGTCAGCGCGCCGTCGGGCGGCAAGCCGCTGCTGACCGCATGGCTCGGGGCGGATGCCGTGCAGCAGGCACGCCGCTTGTGCCAGCACGCCGGCGTGCCGACCTTCGACACCCCGGAGCGGGCGGTGCGCGGCTTCCTGCAGCCTGCGAATACCACAGGAACCAGCAGTTGCTGATGCGCACGCCGCCGGCAGACGGCACGTACATGCCGGCTGACAAGGACCAGGTGCGCACGATCATCGGCAATGCCCTGCGCGCTGGCAGGGAGTTGCTGACCGAGCCGGAGGCCAAGGCCGCGCTGGCCGCCTATGGCATCCCCGTGGTCGCAACCCGGACCGCGGCCAGCGTCGATGAGGCTGTCGACCAGGCCACACGGATCGGCTATCCGGTAGCGCTCAAGATCCTGTCCCCGGACATCACGCACAAGTCTGCCGCGGGCGGCGTTGCACTGGACCTCGCCGACGCCGCTGCGGTGTGCAGCGCCGGCAGCGCCATGCTCGAGCGGATCTGGCAGCAAGCCCCGGAGGCACGGGTGGAAGGCTTTACCGTCCAGCCGATGGTCCGGCACGGCGATGGCTTCGAGTTGATCGTCGGCGCCGCCACCGATCCCGTGTTCGGCCCCGTCTTGTTGTTCGGCCATGGCGGCGTCAACACCGAACGCATCGGCGACCATGCGGTTGCGCTGCCGCCGCTCGACGCGCTGCTCGCGCAAGACCTGGTGTCGCGCACCCGCATCGGGCGCCTGCTGGAAGGCTGGCACGGAGACCCCGGCGTCGACGGGGACGGCTTGCTCCAGGTACTGGCACAGGTATCACGCTTGGTCTGCGATATTCCCGAGATCGCCGAACTTGATATCAATCCCCTGCTGGCGAGCGCGGCAGGCGTCATCGCGCTCGATGCCCGCATCGCCATCAAGGCGCCGGCGTCGGGCACGCGCCCGCGGCTGGCCATCCAGCCCTATCCGGAGGCGCTGGAGGAATGCGTCGAGCAGGACGGCCGCACCGTCGTGCTTCGGCCCGTGCGCCCGGCCGACGAAGCGGCCTACCAGGCTTACTTCCGCCAGCTGACGCCGGAAGATATCCATGCACGCTACTTCTGCACGTTCCGCGAGCCGGTACACAGCCAGCTGGCAAGACTCACGCAGATCGACTACGCGCGGGAGATGGCGTTCATCGCGACGACTACCGATGCGTGTGGCCAAACTTCCATCCTGGGGGAGGTCCGGGCGGTTGCGGATCCAGACAATCTCCAGGCGGAGTTCGGCATCGCCGTGCGCTCGGACTGCAAGGGACAAGGACTGGGAAAGCTGCTGCTCGAGAAGATGATCCGCTACGCGCGCGTAAAGGGCATCGGCGCGCTGGTGGGCTGCACCATGCAGCGCAACCGGGCCATGCTGGCGCTGGCGCGCGCCTGCGGTTTCACCACCAGCGCCGCACCCGGCGGCGATGGCGTCATCCTGCACCTCGCGCTGGTGCGAAGATGATGCCGCCGGTCCCGCGTAAGGTCCAGGGACATCGCACCAGTGGCGTGCGCCTCTGTAAGCGGCGACGTGGGCCAGGAGAGGCTTGCGCATGGCCGCTTGCCGGAGCTGTCGTTCTCGCGGTCAAGCCGACAAGGCGTGCACCCGCATGTCAGGGATAACTGACAGCGCCTTCTGACGACCTGACGCGACTCTCAGCCGCCCCTTACTAGCCGCCGCAAGGGTCGCGGCGATACTAGGGGCATGCCAGACCACAATCCAGCCCACCTCCTTACCGTGTACTTGCTCGAGCATGCCAATGCGATCCGAACCAGGCAGCTCGGCTTGCTTGGGAGAATTCCAGGCATCCGTGTCGTGGGTTCAGGCGCCTGCGCTGCCACGGAACTTGCTGGGCTGATGCACCATCGGCCGGACGTCGTCCTAATCAGCCTGGCCACTGGCTATGCTCATGCGCTCCAGGAGGTCAGGACGCTGAGGTCGACGCTGCCAGATACGATCGTGATCGTGCTGGCCGATAACCTCGGCCCGCCGCTGCGCCGCGCTTGCCTGGAGGCAGGCGGGAGCTACTGCTTCGACAAGACGCTGGAACTCGATGCACTGCGCCTGGTCATGGCCGGGCTGGCGACCTCGCGGCCATAGCACGAAGCCGGCGGCGGCCTGCGCGGCGATGTGGCGTTACAGGTCCGTGTCGTCATCGAACAGGTGATTGCGCATGGCATAGCGCAACAGCATGGCCTCATTGGGCATCTGCATTTTTTCCATCAGCCGCATCTTGTAGGTGCTCACGGTCTTGGCGCTGACGCACAGTGCCGTGGCGATCGCCGTGATGGACTCCCCCAGCACCAGCCGCCGGTACACTTCCAGCTCCCGGTCCGACAGCCTCAGGTGCGGCAGGTCGTCGGTCTGATCCTTCAGCCCGCTCGCCAGTTTCGTGGCAATCGACTGGCTCACATAGGTGCCGCCCCGGGCTATCTGCCCGATGGCGGACACCAGTTCCGTGGCCGCGCTTTCCTTGGTCAGATAGCCCGCCGCTCCAGCCTGGAACGCACGAACGATGTATTGCTCCTCCGCATGCATGGTCAGGACCAGGATGCGCAAAGCGGGGTGTTCGCCGCGCAGCAAGCGGATCAGCTCCAGCCCGCTCCTGCCAGGCATGGAGAGATCAAGCAGGAGCACCTGCGGGGTGCATTCCCGTACCATCCTGGGCACTTGGGCGCCGTCGGCCGCCTCGCCGACCACCTCGAACACACCGGCCCGTTCCAGGATATGCCGCAGGCCGTCCCGCACCACGGCATGGTCATCCGCAATCATCACCCGAGTCATGCACGTTCTCCTTGCTCACGCGGAAATCGCACGATCAGGCGAAAGCCTTCGTCTGGCGAACTCTGGACGACGACGTCGCCGCCCAGCAACCGGGCGCGCTCGCGAATCCCCAGCAGCCCCAGCGACTTGCGCTGACCGTTGCGCGCTGGCCGCTCCTTCCACCCAGAGCCGTCGTCATGTATTTCGAGCTGCAGGTTCGGCCCGTCCCTGCCAATGGAAACCGTTGCCCTGCTGGCGTTGGCGTGCCGAACCACGTTGCTGAGCGCCTCCTGAACGATGCGGAATGCGGCGACGGCGATCTTTTCCGGCACCTCGTCGTCCGCGGCGACCACCGATACGGCTAGCCCATACCGGTTCGAGAAATCGTTGGCCAGCCATTCGATCGCTGGCACCATGCCCAATTCGTCCAGCAACGCGGGACGCAGATCCGTGGCAATGCGCCGCACCGACGCTACCGTGTCGTCGATCACGGTATGCATGGTTGCGATCTCCGCCGACAGGTTGGTGGCATCGCGGCCTTCCAGCACGTCGGCCTCCAGCATGGCGAGATCCATCTTCAAGGCACTGAGGCGCTGACCCAGATCATCGTGCAGTTCACGGGCGATGCGGCGTTTCTCCTCCTCCCGCGCGATGAGGATGCCATCGGAGAGCTGTTCCAGCTCTTCGCGGGAGCGGTGTAACGCCTCCTCGGCCCGTACCCGCTCGGTGGTATCGCGCAGCATCACGGTGTAAAGCTTGCCGCCGCGGTCCGAGGTCTGCGAGATTGACGCTTCAATCGGGAACTCGCTGCCATCGCGGCGCAGCGCATGCAGCATGCGCTGTCTGCCCATCTGGCGCTCCGATACGCCGGTGACGCCAAAGCGGCGCACGTGCTCTTCATGGACAGCGCGGAAGCGCTGCGGGATGAAGTCGCTGAGTTTGCGCCCGATCGCGTCAGATGCCGTCCAGCCGAACAGCGTCTCCGCCATGGGATTGAACAACAGGACGCGCTGTTCGCTGTCCACTGTGATGATTGCCTCCATCGAGGACCGGATAATGCCGGCCAGCCGTGCCTCGCTTTCGGCCACCCGCTGGAGGTTGTCTGCGGCGGTCTGCATGAGCTTGCGCGTCCGGACCAGGTAGAGTCCCAGCAGCAGACCGCTGGCCGCGCCCAAGACTGGCACCATTGTCGCCGGCATCAGATGGCGGTAGCGCTCCACAGCAGCTTGCAACAAGTAAGCCAATGCAACACAGAGCAGCACCACACTCAGTACGACGGCGATGTCCGAAGGCCGCCACGCAGGAAGCGGAGTGGCTTGCCGGCTCGTCTGCGGATCGAATGAAGAGGCCTTCAGCGGCATGCTCTCGTCTCTGTTGCCTTGCCAATGTGGACTATAGAATTTGTGCGCGCAAAGGCAACGGCACATGACGTGGGCTGTGCTCGATGCAAACTCAAACCGGCGTTCCGCAGTCGCCGACAACGTCGGAGACCGAGCCGGAGTGCCGACACCGGCCAATTCACGCATATTAGATACTAGATCAGGAAACGCCTCGGGTATGTCGGCAAATCAACGTTCGGCCGACACAGCCTGTGCCGGCCGAACGGATCCCTTTCGGCAAGTATTGGCAATGCTGCGCCTTGTACTTGGCGCACTCCGCCCCCGCATTCTTCACAGACCCTCGCACAAAGCGTCCATACCTCGCGCGCCGTACTGGCTGTCGCGGGCCATCATGGCCACGGCGTACGCACAAGTCTCGGCGCAGGCCAGGGGTCTAACGCGATGCAGCGCTTCATTGCCTCGACGTTTGGTTTATGCAGGCAGAACGCCGCGCAGTGACGACACGCGACTGCGCAGATGTTACACGCGCTGATACAAGATAGACAGAATTCGTGTGCATAGCAAAGCTCCTCGAGCATAGCGAGGATGCGTTCAAGACGCGCCAAAACGGGAGCAATTCGCGCACCAGAGGATGAAGGGGGCGGCATTGACCCGTTACCTTACGAAAACATTACGCGACGATGACGCAATGGTGGACTTCGATCGCTTGGTGTCGATCATGACGTCAAAGAAGCTTTTTCTTCGACGCCAGGCACACTATGCAAAGTTCACGCTCACAAGCGCGCGAGGAGCCTACGTGTTCGAACGCCATCGGCATGACGCGGACGGTCCTGTTTCCCTGACTCGCCGTCGCTTGCTTGGGACCCTGGCCGCAGCCGGCGGCCTGGCGACGGTCGGCACTTATCCGCGAAGCACTTGGGCGCTGAAGAGTCAGAATCATCAGGTGGCGCTGACGGGCACATCGTTCGATCTGGCGATCGGTGCGACGCCGATGTCGTTCACCGGCCGTGTCCGGCCAACGACCAGTGTGAACGCTCCATCCCGGCCCCCATCCTCCACTGGAAGCAAGGTACCGAGGTCACGCTTCGGGTGACGAATCACCTCAATACGCAGTCGCGCGACGTGTCCCAGATGGGCCTGTCCCAGGCACTGGCCAAACGCGCCATGTGGAACCAGATGCGGATGAATCCCACCGATCTGGCCGACATCTCGGCAGCCACCACATCCCACCTCAGTCCCTCAGCATTGCGGTAGCAGACCACGGGCGGCGGAGGTGGTGGGGGTGGCGAGAATCGGCGGACGATGTATCGCCCCAGATTCCCGAACCGTTTCCGCTTGGTTTTTGTATGCGTCTGTATCAGGCTGCCGCAACGATACGTGCTCTGACAGAAGCGGCCTTCACGCGCTACCGGAGCGATACATCGGTCTCCTTAAATACGGTTCCGTA
Source organism: Cupriavidus sp. FW305-26 (assembly GCF_058787975.1). Taxonomy (NCBI): domain Bacteria; kingdom Pseudomonadati; phylum Pseudomonadota; class Betaproteobacteria; order Burkholderiales; family Burkholderiaceae; genus Cupriavidus; species Cupriavidus sp. FW305-26. Next base: position 7,374 of record NZ_JBYTAH010000074.1, on the reverse strand, counting down.
GCCCAGCGGCGAGCAGCAACGCGCGATCCCCGGCTGGGCACAGGGACCAGTTGTTTCGAAATGAACGGAGAACCATCGTGAAGAAGATAATCCTTGCTACAGCGGGTGCAGTCGCGCTCGTTTCATCCTTTACCGCTTTCGCGGGCCCCGATTTCTATGTCATCGAAAAGGCTCGTGCAGCCAAACACACGGAAGTTCAGCAGCAGGCGGCATGCAACGCCGCAACAATGAAGAATTGATGCGTTGCTGCCGATGCCCATCGGGGAAGCACTGGCGTATAGGCTTCTCCTGAGCACGATCTTGCCGGGACCGATAAACACTGCCGCTTTCATGGTACGCATGAGAGTCTCCTGAAGTAGTGGGAGGAAAGCTGCACAATACCGTGATAGAGATTGGTTTATTTGACGGAGATCAGAATCACCACCGACCTTCGCCGACACTGAGCCGGGTGAAACAGGCCAGCGTGCCTGAAGGGACTAAAATCGGTGGGCTATCGGCGTACTGAATGTGGCATTCTACGCAAATGTGCAATCAGTCTGTGCAATAGCTTACGCGCCTCTTCTAATAAGAGGACCGACACAGCGACGCCGATGGAAATGCCCCAATCCATTGCCGTCATGTCCGTGGTTCCTACAATCGATTGAGCAGGTGACCAGTGCACTGCAATGGCCTGCAGCAGGACCACCGTTGCGAGAGATACCCAAAGCATTGTATTGTCGAAAAAATGTTTATTGAACGCAGTGCCTCGTTCAACGCGTGCGTTAAATACGTTAAAGACCTGAAACAGTACAAAGGTTGTGAACGCCATCGTGATCGCCCGCTGCTCCATGCCGGCGTACCAGCCGTAGTACAGGACCGCTACCGTGCCGACCATCATGGTCACCCCGTAAGCGATGATTTTCCCCACGCGTGCGAATGGCAGCACAGATTCGTCCCGTCTGCGCGGGGGTTCATGCATGATGCCGGGGCGGGCGGCATCCAATGCGAGCGATACTGCGGGCGGACCATCCATGATGAGTGCCACCCAGAGAATCTTGACGGCGGTAAATGGCTCCGGCAGGCCGGCCAATGGTGCGAAGAATACGGTCAGGATAGCGCCGATGGTAGTGGATAGTTGGAAGCGGACAAACTTTAAAATGTTGTCGTAGAGTTTGCGTCCCTGTCGTATCGCACTAACCAGCGTAGCAAAATTGTCATCAGTAAGCACCATGGCTGCCGCTTCCTTGGCGACTGCGGTGCCTGCCGTGCCCATGGCCACGCCAATGTCAGCGCTTTTCAATGCAGGCGCGTCATTAACGCCGTCTCCCGTCATTGCAACCACATGACCTTTCTGTTGCAGCGCGCGTACAATCTTGACTTTATGTGTCGGCGTTACGCGGGCAAACACAGTTACCGTATCAATCGCCAGAGCCAGATGGGCAGGATCCATCTTGTCGAGATCCGCACCGGTCATCGCTTTACCCTGAATCCCGAGTTCCGCTGCAATGGCCGAGGCGGTGACCGGATGGTCCCCGGTGATCATCTTGACTGCAATCCCCGCCTGTTTGCATTCTGCTATCGCCGTCTTCACCTCGGGCCGAGGCGGGTCCATCAAACCGACCAAGCCAACAAATGTCAGATCACCGATCCATACGAAGAGGTCAGCAGCGGCATCGAACTGGTTGGATGGGATGGTGCGAGACGCGATCAGTAATCCACGCAGCCCGCTTTGCGCCAGCGCGGCATACTCCATCTCAATTTGCTGCCGTACCGATATGTCGAACGGACGCACACCATGTTCGCCGAAAACCTGTGTGCAACGGGCAAGCAACACATCAGGCGCACCCTTGATGAAGATGCGGACCGCCTCACCCTCGCGGTGGAAGGTCGCCATGAACTTATGTACCGCATCGAAGGGAATTTCGGCTATCCGTGGCAGTGTCGCGCTGACGCGTTCCGATGTGGTGCCGCCTTTTTTGGCCAGCACGAGCAACGCGGCTTCCATTGGATCGCCGATGGCTTTTCCATCCTCCACTCGGCTGTCATTGCAGGCCACCAGGGCAAGCAGCAATGGGCCCAGATCGGGAAGATCTGGTGTACCGTTTGCAGCGCTGATGGTGCCGGTTGTCCGGTAACCTTCGCCCGATACGACAAAACGTCGGCCGCCGTAACTGAATGCGCGTACCGTCATCTGATTGAAGGTCAAGGTACCAGTCTTGTCGGAACAGATGACCGTGGTGCAGCCGAGCGTCTCGACACTGGCTAGGCGCTTCACAATGGCACGATGCCGGGCCATATTACGCATGCCAAGCGCGAGCGTCACCGTCACCACGACTGGCAATCCTTCGGGCATGGCGGCAACCCCAAGCGCAATGGCATCCAGCACAATGTGCGCAAGATCCGCGCCACGGAGAAACTGCAGGAAGGACAGCACGCCCACGAGCGCTAGCGCAATAGAGCCCAGCCGTTTGCCAAGCTGATCGAGCTGGATCTGCAACGGCGTGGGCGCTTCAGTCGCGGCAGCAAGCTCTTTCGATATCCGTCCCATTTCCGTGTCGGCGGCAATGGCAGTGACAATCATTTCCGCCCGCCCACGAGTGAGCAACGTGTTCATATACAGCATGTTGGTCCGCTCGCCCAATGGAGCATCCAACAGGCTCAAGGGATTGGCACGCTTGCCAGTCGGCACCGACTCCCCAGTTAATGCCGATTCATCCACTTCGAGTCCTGCGGCGAAAAAGACGCGCCCATCGGCGGGCACCACATCGCCCGCTTCTAGCAGCACCACGTCACCGGGCACGACGTCTTTGGCCGCAATCTCGCGCTTTTCGCCGTGACGCCGTACACGCGTGTTCAATGGAAGCATCTGCCGCAAGGCGGCCAGGCTCTGTTCGGCACGGTATTCCTGATAGAAGCCAACGAGGGCGTTAATCACTACGACAGCTAGGATGACCAGCGCATCTTTTAGATTGCCAACAAAGGCAGCCAGGATGGCCGCCCCAACCAGGATGAGAATGAGAAGGCTCTTGAATTGGGAAGCGAACACAGACCAGCCCGAGCGTGGAGGCGCTTCAGGCAACTGGTTTCGTCCATATTGTTGCTGCCGTTGCTGCACATGTTGGTCAGAGAGACCGTCATCCGGGCGAACTTCAAGGCGAGCAGCAACATTCTCGGCGGCAAGCGCATATGGTGGAAGGTTCTTTGCTAGGTCATTCATCTGCGCCCTAATATTCGATACAAGAGATGATCTCGGCAGCGTTGGCTCTTGTGGCACAGTCTGCTATAGGCTGCATTGTGGACATTGGTCAAGTTAGCCTGAAAGTTAGCAACCAGTCGAAGGCTGTCCGTTATCACCTTTGAGCGACAGGCCCTTGCATCGGCTGTGCAACAATCCAGCCTAATTTCGGATTTCCGGTCTAGCAAGATCGCACCTAGTCCAGCTAATTCCGGTTACGTACATTTTTGCCCGCGTGGTGCCCGAGCATAAGGTCGCAGGCAGCACGCGCATAGGTCTGAACATGAGACCGGCCGCATGCACATGGCGGCCGGGGGGATGATCGCTACTGCAAGACAAGCCTCAGGCGGATGCCGTCGGCGGTGTCCTCCTGATCCACGACAAAGCCGCAGTCTTTCGCCAGCTTTAGCATCGCGCGATTTTCCGGCAGTACCAGGCCTTCCAGCGCACCCGTGCCGTGTTGCCGGCCATAGCGAATCAGCGTGTCCATCAACAGCCTGCCGAGCCCTTTGCCTTTGAGGTCCGAACGGACGATGATGGCGAACTCGGCAGACAGGTTGTCCGGGTCAGCCACTGCGCGGGCCTCACCTAACACGTGCTCCTCGCCGTCGTTCTCCCTGGCGATCGCAATGAACGACATTTCCCGGTCGTAATCGATCTGGGTGATGCGGGCCAGTTGGGCGTGGGCCGGCTGGCGGATCATGCAAAAGAAGCGGTAGTGAATATCTTCCGGGGCCAGCGTGCTGAAAAACGCGCTGTAGCGCGGTTCATCTTCAGGCCGGATTGGCCGCACCACGATGGGCTTGCCGTTCCACTCGAGGTGTTGCTCCAGTTCGGCCGGATAAGGCAAGATGGCCAGCCGGTCAGTGCCGGACTTCAGGGCCTGCGCCACGCCGATGCGGGCGTCCAGGGCCAGCACACCAACCTCATCCGCCCACAGCGGGTTGATGTCGAGCTCGACAATTTCCGGTATATCGCACATCAACTGGGATATCTGCGTCAGCACGAGGCACACTGCATCAAGGTCGACGGGTGGCCGGTCCCGGTAACCGGCAAGCAGCTTCGCGATGCGGGTGCGCGACACCAGGTCGCGCGCCAGTCGCATGTTTAGGGGGGGTAGCCCGACGGCGCGGTCGCCGATAACCTCGACCGCCGTACCTCCCTGCCCAAACAAAATAACTGGCCCGAACACGAGATCGGTCGCGGCGCCGACGATCAGTTCGAAGGCGCGTGGCCGCCGCGCCATGCGCTGGACCGTAAAGCCGCGCAATTGCGCGGCGGGATGACGCTCACGTACGCGCTTCTCCATGGCCTGCACGGCGGAGCGCACCTGTTCCGCGGTCTCGAGATCAAGGGCTACCCCGCCCACATCGGATTTGTGTGTAATGTCCGGAGACAGAATCTTGACGGCGACCGGCATGCCCAACGATTCAGCGACCGCCACAGCGTCGTCCGCAGTTCGGGCAATCCGTGTTTCCACTACCGGAATGCCGTAAGCCGCCAGCACGTCCTTGGCTTCCGGCTCGGTCAGCATCGACCTACCGGAAGCGAGTACATCTTGCACCACCGCCCGTGCTCTGGCTGTAGCATCCGGCATGAACGCGTCTGGGGTTGAAGACGGCGTCTCCATCAGCGCTTCTTGATTGCGTCGGTACTCGACCGCCTGCATGAAGGCGCCGACCGCTTGTTCCGGTGTCTCGTAGGAGGGACTGCCGGCCTCCCGGAAGGAGCGGCGCGCCTGCGACACCGCCTCCGCTCCGAGCCAGCAAGAGAACACATTGCGCGGCGACTGGCAAATCGTCGCCGTCAGCGCCAGGGCGATGTCGCTACTCGGCACGATCGCGGTCGGCGCGTGAATGAAGAGCACCGCATCACTGCCGGCATCGTCCAGAAGAACTTTGAGCGTCTCAAGGTACCGCTCCACCGGGGCATCGCCGATCATATCGACCGGATTGCCGTGCGACCACGTGGGCGGCAGGATTTCGTCCAGCCTGCGCACACTTTCCTGATCCAGTGAAGCAAGATGGCCGCCACCCAGAATCAGCGCATCGGTGGCCATCACGCCAGCACCGCCGCCGTTGGTCATGATGGCGAGTCGGTCGCCGCTGAGCGGTTTGGCACGTGCCAGCGTTTCGACGGCATCGAACAATTGATCGGTGGTGTTGACGCGGAGCATGCCGGCACGCCGAATCGCCGCATCGTAGACGTCATCGGCGCCGGCCAGTGCGCCGGTGTGAGACGCAGCGGCCTTTGCACCTTCCGGTACGCGCCCCGCCTTCACCACAATCACGGGCTTGTTGCGCGCCGCTGCCCGTGCCGCCGACATGAATTTGCGGGCGTTGCGCACCGATTCCACGTACAGCAGAATCGCGCGCGTGTCCGCTTTTCCTGCCAGGTAATCGAGCACATCCCCCAGATCCACGTCGGCACTGTCACCCAGCGAAATGAAATGCGAGAAGCCGATATCCCGGGCGAAGGCCCAGTCCAGTACAGCTGTGGTGAGCGCACCGGACTGCGAAATGAAAGCCAGCTTGCCGGGCTTCGCTGCGGCGTGTGCGAAGCTCGCATTCAGGCCAATGCCGGGCACCATCAGTCCTACGCAATTAGGGCCGAGAATGCGCAGCAGATAAGGGCGAGCAGCCTGCAGCATGGCGTCCTGCAGCGAGCGCCCGTCCGCATCACGCGCACGGCTCAGACCAGCGGTCAACACGATGGCGGCTTTGGTACCGCGTTCGCCAAGTTCAGTGATCAGTTGCGGGACCGTATCCGGCGGCGTGCAGATCACGGCCAGATCGGGAGCCACCGGCAGCCTCGAAACGCTGCGGTAGCACGCTGTCCCGGAAATGCTGTGGTACTTGGGATTGACCGGGAATATCGACCCGGTGAACCCGCAGTTCAGCAGGTTGGTCAACACAGTCTCGCCGACGCTGTGAGGCTTGGTCGATGCGCCCACCACAGCGATTGACGCAGGCTGAAAGAGGTGCGTGAGGTTTCTGATACTCATCTTTGCTCCTTTTGCCTTGCGATAAGCGCTGTGATGGCGCCCTGCCAGTTCCAGTGCCAGTACCGGTGCGGCACCGGCCGGCCACGCCTCTCAGTGCGACATGAAGACTGGCAAGGCGGATTGGCGCAGCAGGGCACGCGTGGTGCCACTCAGCACAAACTCTCGGCGGCGGGATCGGCCGTAGCCGCCGGCAATTAACAGGTCGGCCTGCAATATGCTGGCAACCCGCGGAAACACCTCGTCCCGATCGCCTTGCTCGACATGCAGGTCCGCGTGGAGGGTGGTAAGCCACGCTGCCAGGCGCTGCCGGGCGCTGCCCGCTGTCGCGGCCGGCACAGCCCTCCCCGGCCGCCCATTTCTCGCCCGTCGTGGCGATCAGGATGGGAACGGCGGAGGCGTAGGCAAGCCACGGCAGCGCGTTGGCCACCGCCCGCGCAGCTTCGCGACTGCCGTTCCGGGCAATGACGACGCGACCGGCCAATTGCGGGTCGACCGGGCCAGGCACCAGCAAGATGGGCCGGCCGGCATTTAGCATCGCGTACTCCGCAACGCCGGCCAGCGGCGTGGGGGCTGCATATTCCATTTCTGGCGTTTGCAGCCTTGTGTGATAGAGCTCTTTCAACTGGCCTTCGGTTCCAAGGACCATCTCGTGCTTCACCTCGCCCGAGTTCCTCAAAACGAAGCGAATTGTCTCGCCGCGTTTCACCTTTATCGAGGAGGGGGTGAAGCGCATATCGTCGCTCATTTCCAGCGTGATGGTGCGCGTTACCTTGCTTGGGTCGCCTGGTCTGCCAACTGCTGTAACGCTTCCACCGCCGTGCCCATGGCTGTGCCACCATTCTGGCTCGTCGCCTCCCGCTAGGGAGGCGCCCGATAACGACATGGCGACGGCAAAGCAAGCCAGTCTGTAAATCGATTGGCGTTCGCCGCCTATGTGGCGATGAGGGCGCATAGGCGCGGAACCGTGCTACTTGCTCATCATGCCGCCGCCCATCGCTGGGCCCATGCCGTGTCCCATACCGCTGCCCATCCCTTGAGTGTCCATCATCATCGCCTGCATCATCTCCTGCATGAGGGCCGAGATAACGTCAAGAGTGGTGTACGGGCAGCTTGATGGTCGGCGACGTCAAGCGGCGAGTTTCTGCTGAACCGGTCG
>NZ_JBYTAH010000073.1:0-35267 GCF_058787975.1 Cupriavidus sp. FW305-26 | reverse complement strand
TCGCTGGAAATAGCCTCACCAACACCCCCCAACGCCCTCGCCACCACCAGATAAGCCAACACCTGCACCGCAAACGCCCCAAACGCCCACAACAAAAACATCCCAAACGTAGCGTTGTGCTGAATGCTCGACGACAACGTCAGCGAGAACCCCAGCACCGCCCCGCCCAGCGACAACGCCGCTGCAACATTGCCCTCGCGGATCAGCTGGAACTCGCGATGCGGCGTCACCCGCGTATAGACCAGCAGGAACAGCCCCAGCATGGCAAAGCTGGTGACGATATAGATCAGGTAGGCAAGCGCCGGGTGCATGGCATTGACCATAGGTTGGACTCGTTGTCAGTTGTCAGGGATGTGAATACGACATGGCGATCGGCAGGCGGCACTCAGCCGCCGCCGGAGCGTCCGGAGCTGCCGAAGCGGCTGGTGAAGCCGCCGCGCGATACCACCGGTGCGCGCGATACGGCCGCGGCGCGCATGGACAGGCCCATGGAGCGTCCGCCGCTGAGGGAGCTGCGGCGGACGGTGGCTTCTTCCACCATCGCGGCGTGCGGGGTGGCGTTGATGAAGGATTGCGTGCGCGTGCCGGTGCTGTCGTAGACGTTCATCGGGCGCAGCGGGCCGGCGGACATGTCGCGCCGGGTCTGGGTGCCGTTGGGATGGTAGACGGTGCCGCTGGACGTGTAGTACGGGCCGTACCAGCGCGCGTAGTACATGCTGCTGCCGTGGCTGGTGCCGGAGCCGCCGGTGGCGGCGTCGCTGGCGGATGCGTTCAGGCTGGAGCTGTAGATGGTGCTGGGGTCGTCGACCGGCACGCTTTCGCAGTCGTTGGGGGTGTTCCAGTCGGCTTCGCAGTCTTCCAGCGTGGCGTAGCTGGCGCGGCGCACGGTCACGCCGGGATCGTCGTCGGCGTCGTCGCTGCAGGAGCCGAGTGCCGCCACGCCGGCCACCACGGCGCAGGCGCCGATGATCCACAGCGTGGGCGAGCTGCGTTTCTGCTCGCCCGCATAGGGCTGCGGCTGCCACGCGGACCGGGGCGATCCTTTCGACTTGGGCTGGTACGGGCTGTCGTACTTTGACGGCTTGCGGCCGTTGTTGTTCTTCTTTGCCATCGGTCCTTACTCGTTCATGAAGTAGTGTGGAACGAAGAAACTGGTGTTCTTGGCGATGGGCCCGGATTCCTCGCGCACGCACAGGCCGCTGGGCACGTCGTCGACAATCCATACGCCCAGCGTGGTGTAGCGGCCGTCAAAGCGACGCGCCGGCGAATAGGCCTGGTAGATGAAGCCTTCGGCGCCGTATTCGCCGGGGTTGTGGACGTGGCCGCCTTCCGGGGTGGCAAGGGTCACGCTCTCGCCCTCGCGTGACAGGAAGGGTTTTTTGGCGTGCGGCTGACCGGCGAAATGGCTGGGGTCGAAGCTGGCTTCCAGCAGGTTCGGGTGGCCGGGAAAGAGCTCCCACAGGATCGGCAGGATGGCCTTGTTGGACAGCACGGCCTTCCACGGCGGCTCGACCCAGCGCACTGGGCTGTGTGCCAGCTGGTCGCGGTAGTCGGAGGTGGCCATCCATTCCCACGGGTAGAGCTTGAAGACGACTTCCATCGGCACGTTGTCGGCGTCATAGAAGTTGCCGCGGCCGTCGGTGCCGATGTCTTGCAGGTCGACCAGCTTGACGGACCAGCCGGCCTGCAGCGCGGTGTCCATCAGGTACTCGGTGTTGCAGATGTCTTCCTGGCTGTCGAACATGCACGCAAGGTGCAGCATGCTGGCGTTGCGGTAGTGCTTGCGCAGCCATTGCCAGCGCGCCACCAGCGCGTCGTGCAGACTGTTGAACTGGTCGGCCTGTGGCTGCACGGTGTCTTTCCAGTACCACTGTGCGACGGCGGATTCGATCAGCGAGGTCGGGGTGTCGGCGTTGAACTCGTACATCCTGGGCACGCCGTGCTGGTCCAGCGTCATGTCGAAGCGGCCGAACAGCGTGGGCTCGTCGCGGTCCCAGGAGGTGCGGATCAGTTGCGCGAAGTCCTTGTCGATTGCCAGGCGCGCGAACAGGTCGTGGTCGATCACGTGCTGCACGGCTTCCAGGCAGCGCTGGTTCAGGTCGTACGCGGCGGCGTAGAGCGTCTCCACCTCCTGCTTGCTGAAGGCGTAGGCGGCGTCTTCGCGCCAGTAGAAGAAGGTGTTGTCATCGACTTCGCGCGGGACGTTGAATTCGTCGAGCGAATGGAAGTGGAAGCCGACTTTCTCGAGTTCGCGCGGCCAGTTGCGGCGCGGGGTCTGGGGGATGCGTTGCATCAGCAGGCCATGGTCAGGGGCGATGGATCGGGCTGGGTCATGGCATCGTCCAGCAGGAAGTCGGTGAAGGCGAGCGACGTGGCGCCGGGCCGCGGCAGCCAGTCGGAGAACTGCACGCTGAGCGGTGCCCACCAGTGCGCGGCATCGGCCAGCACGGGGCGAAAGTCGAGCGCATCCGATTCCACCACGCCGCGCGCCGGGTTGGCCAGCATCCACTGCATGCCGGCGATCAGGCTCGATGCCACCTGCAGGCTGGTGGCGGTGTTGTACGGCGCCAGCGAACGCGCGCGTTGGGTGGAGAGGCGCGATCCGTACCAGACCGCGCCATGGCGGCCGCTCATCAGCAGTACGCCCAGTTCGTCCTCGCCGCACTGGATCTCGTCGCGCAGGATGCGTTCGCCGCGCACGCGCGGGGCGGCGCGTTCGTCGAGCCATTGCATCGAGGTCTGCGTGGCGGATGTCGGGCGATAGGCATAGTAGACGGTGGGGCGGTGCAGCGGCTGGCCGGCAGACTGGTCGGTCAGGTATTCGGCGATCGAGATCGATTCGTTGTGCGTGATCAGGTACGCATCGAACGGGCCATGCACCGGCGACCACGACCGCACGCGCGTGCGATGCCCTGGCCGGTCCAGCGCGATTGCCGCGCCGCTGCCGTAGCCGTGACGATAGCCATCGGGCGGCAGCGCGGGCTCATGGCTGCCCCAGCCGAGTTCGGCGTCCTGCAGGCATTCTGTGATAAAGCCTTCGGCCGACCAGGTGTTGGCGAACTCGCCGTCGCGCGGATAGCCGGGGGCTTGCTGGCTGTCGTACTCGGCGATCTGGATCACGCGCAAGTCCAGTGCGCGCGCCAGGGCAGCCCAGCCGGCGCGGTCGTGGGGCTCGGGCTGATTCAAGCCGATATTGCCGGCCAGTTCCATCAGCGCGGCCTTGACCAGCACCGAGACCAGCCCAGGGTTGGCGCCGTGCGCCACCAGCGCGGTCGGCTGCGTCTCACGGCCGCGGGCGAAGGCCAGCATCTCGTGGCGCAGCGCGTAGTTGCTCAGGTGCGAGGCCTGCGGGTCGGCTTCATAGTCCCACGGTTCGATGCCGGCATCGACATAGAACGCGCCGTGCGCTTGCGCCAGCGCGATCAGGTCGCGGCTGCAGACGGACGGTGCCAGGTTCAGCAGGAAAGTGCCAGGCCGCAGCAGCGGGCCCAGCATCGCTTCAAAGTTGCCGGCCGTGATGGTGGCGTCGATGGCATCCAGCCCGTGGCGGGCGGCCAGTTGCCGGCGCGTGCCGTCGAGCACGCGGTCCACCACGGTAATCGCTGCCCGCGGCCAGGTTCGTTCCAGCAGCGGCAGCACGGCCTGGCCGATGCAGCCAAAGCCGACGATGACGATTTGTTCGATCACGCAGACCCTTCCGCCCGTAACCGGCGATGGGCGGCCCGGGGGCGCGGCAGGACGGCCGCGCCGGCGCAGGACTGCCCTCGCCTCGCTTTATCAATTCTGATCGGAATCGCTAAATATAGCGAAGGGCAATACTATAGCCGGGCGCGGCTGGTGCCAACCGCCGGGCGGCTGGGGGTGACTTGCCTGTCAGCCGAACAGGCGCCAGGCCAACCGCGCCGCCACGCGCGCGCCCTGGTGGTCGCGGTCGTAGTGCGGGTTGTATTCCGCCAGGTCGGCCACGCGCAGCTTGCCGCTGTGGCGGGCAAGCATGGCGATTTCCTCCACCACCGTCAACGGCACGCCACAGGCCGCGGGCGCAGACACGGCCGGCATCACGGCCGCCGGCAGCGCGTCGAGGTCGATGGTCAGGTACAGGTGGTCGGTGGCATCGATGCGCGCCGCCAGTTCGGCCAGGCGCGATTCCAGGTGCCGCTCCTGCATGTCCACGTCTTCCACGTAGCAGACGCCCAGCGCATCCGCGCGGCTGAACAGCGCCGGCGTGTTGCTGAGGCGGCTGACGCCCAGGCAGACATAGTCGAACGGCTGCCCGCGCTCGGCGCAGGCGTTGGCGATCTGGTCGAACGGCGTGCCGGAGCTTGCGGGCCGGCTGGTGCGCAGGTCGAAGTGGGCGTCGATATTGATGATGAGCACGCGCCCGCCATCGTCCTGCGCATCCAGGTGCGCGCGCAGGCCTTGCCACGTGCCCCAGGCCACTTCATGGCCGCCGCCCAGCACCAGCGGCAGCCCGCCGCGCGCCAGCACGTCGCGCACGGTGCCCGCCAGCGCCAGCTGGGCTGATTCCAGCTCGCCGTCGTCACAGCTGACATTGCCGGCGTCATATAGCGCGGGCAGTCCGTGCGCCGGCACGTTGGCCAGCGCCTGGCGGATGGCGTCGGGGCCGTGCGCGGCACCGGGACGGCCCTGGTTGCGCAGCACGCCCGCGTCGCAATTGAAGCCGAGCAACACCGGTGCGCCGTCGAGCGGTGTCACGTCTGCCGCTTCCAGCGCATGCACGATGCGGAACAGGCGCGTGGTGTCGCCACGCTCGCCGTCGTCGACACGGCCCTGCCAGAGGTTCTGGGTCAGAGCCATCGTCATGCCCGCGTCAGCACGGCCTGCAGGAAGCCGCGCGTGCGTTCCTGCGTCGGCGCCGAGAAGATGACCGACGGCGGCCCGGCCTCGATGATGCCGCCGCCATCCATGACGACCACCACATCGGCCACTTCGCGGGCAAAGCCCATTTCATGGGTGACCACGACCATGGTCATGCCTTCGGCGGCCAGCACCTTCATCACCTGCAGCACTTCGCCCACCAGCTCGGGGTCCAGCGCGGAGGTAGGCTCGTCGAACAGCATCACGCGCGGTTCCATGGCCAGCGCACGGGCAATGGCCACGCGCTGCTTCTGGCCGCCCGACAGGCTGGCGGGCATGGCGTGGGCCTTGTGCGCAAGGCCGACTTTCTCAAGCAGGCCCATCGCCTTGCGCTCGGCTTCCTCGCGCGAGGCGCCGCGCAGCATGCGGGGACCGACCGTGACGTTGTGCAGCACCGACAGGTGCGGGAACAGGTTGAACGACTGGAACACCATGCCCACTTCGGTGCGCAGCTGGTTCAGCTCGTGCTCGCCGATCAGCTGGCCGTCGGTCACCAGGCGCTTGCCGACGATGTCGATGGTGCCGGCTTCGGGTTGTTCCAGGCCGTTGCAGCAGCGCAAAAAGGTGCTCTTGCCCGAGCCGCTGGGGCCGATCACGACCACGACCTGCGACGGCTCCACATCGAAGTCGATGCCGCGCAGGACGGTATGGCCGCCGAACGATTTGCCCAGGTTCCGGATCCGGATGATTGCGGAATCGCTCATTGCACCATGCCTCCCATGCGCAGCCGTTGTTCGGCGCGCCGCAGGATCAGCCCGGCCGCGCTCGTCAGGATCAGATAAACCAGCGCGATCGCCAGATAGACTTCCAGCGACCGGTACGACACGCTGATGATCTTCTGGCCCTCATGCATCAGGTCGGCAATGGTCAGCAGCGACACCAGCGCCGAGTTCTTGATGAGGGCGATGAACTCGTTGCCCAGCGGCGGAATCATGCGCACGATGGCCTGCGGCAGGATCACCGCGCGCATGGCCTGGCCGGACGACATGCCGATCGAGCGCGCGGCTTCCATCTGGCCCTTGTCCACGGACTGGATCGCGCCGCGCACGATTTCCGAGACATAGGCGCCGGAATAGATGCCCAGCCCGATCACGCCGCACACAAAGGCCGGCAGCAGGATGTTGAACTGCGGCAGCCCGAAGAACAGCAGGAACAGCTGCACCAGCAGCGGCGTGCCGCGGATGAAGGTCACGTAGGCGGTGCAGATGCTGTAGATGACGCGGCGCTTCGGGTCCAGCCGGCCGATGCCGACCAAGAGGCCCATGACGCAGCCCAGCACCAGCGCGCAGGCCGTCACCTCCACGGTGATGACGGCGCCGTGGACAATGTCATGCCAGCCGGCAAAGACAGGAGAAAAATCCAATTCCATGATGATGATCCGCGCGGCTTACTTGGCGGCCGTGCCGAACCATTTCTGGGTCAGCCTGGCGTAGGTGCCATCGGCCTTCACCTTGGCGAGTGCCGCATTGAGGGCGCGGGTCAGCTCGGGCGTGTCCTTGCGCACGGCCATGCCGTATTCCTCGGTGGTCAGCTGCTGCTCCACCATGCGCAGGCCGCCGCGGGTCTTGACGTACTGCATCGCGGCCGGCTTGCCGGTCACGGCGGCATCGGCGCGGCCGATCTCGACCAGGTTGAACATTTCCTGGTTCTTCTCGACTTCCACACGCTGCACCTGCGGATACGTGTCACGCAGGAAGCTGACCGACTTGGTGCCCACCTGCACGCTGACCTTCTTGCCGTTCAGGTCGGCCGGGGCGTGGACGGTGGTGTTGCCGCTCTTGACCAGTGCCACCAGGCCGCCGACGTAGTACGGCTCGGTGAAGTCCACCACCTTGCGGCGCTCGGGTGTGATGTAGATGCCGGAAACTGCCATGTCAAAGCGGCGCGAGACCAGCCCGGGGATCAGGCCCTTGAAGTCAATGTCGGTCCACTCAACCCGCTTGCCCATCGTCTTGGCCATGGCTTCCACCAGCTCCACGTCAAAGCCGGTGCGCTTGCCGTTCTCGATAAATTCCATCGGCGGGAAGGTGGCGTCGGTGGCCACGCGCAGCACGGCATTGTCCTGCGCTTGCGCGGCGGTGCCGAGGGTCAGGGCGGTCAGGGTTGCCAGGCCGGCCATCAGGCATTTGCGACGAAGGTTCATGGAAGTCTCCTATTCTCGGGAACGAGGGATCTGCCGTCGCATGGGTTTGCCGACGGCGGCGGTAACGAATTGCTTGGTATTCAGTAAGACTGCAGCCGCGCGGAAATCCGCATCGCCGCTGCCACGGTCATGTCGATCAGCGCGGACTCGCGCCCTTGCCGCCGCGTGGCCGGCACCATCAGCGTGATCGAGCCCAGCGCATCGGCCTTGCTGCGCCGCGAGAACAGCGGCGCGCTCACGCCCCACACGCCCGGATCCACCTCGCCCTCGCTGACGGCGTAGCCGGTCTCGCGAATGGCGGCCAGCTCGGCCAGCAGCCGTTCGGCTTCGCCTGGCTCGCACTGGGCCCGGACCAGGCGCTCGCGCGCTTCGTCGCGCATGAACGCCAGCAGCGACTTGGCCGACGCACCGGCGCGCAGCGGTACGCCGCGGCCCTTCTCGAACGAGCAGCGCAGCGACTGGCGGCTCTCCACCATCTCCAGGCACACCACGTGATCCTTGACGGCGACGACCAGGCCTACGCTTTCATCGGACTGCTGCGCCAGCAGCTGCATGTCGGGCAAGGCTTCGCGCGCCAGGTGCGAGGCCATGTCAAAGCCGAGCGCCAGTTGCAGGCTGATCGGGCCCGGCGCGTATTCGCCGTCGGACTCCAGCACGAAGCCCCAGCGCTTGAGCATCATCAGTTGCCGGTAGAGCGTGCTCTTGGGCAGGCCGGTTTTGGCAACCAGCTCGCGTACCGTGATCGGCGCGCCGTGTTGCGCCAGTGCCGCCAGCACGAACAGCACGCGATCGGCACCGCCCGCGGGCTGGGCGGGTTCGGCAGGCGTGGGTGTCGTGGGCTTCACGGCAGTGGGGTTGTCGACGGCATTCAACATAGGGCCCAAGAATAGGACCTGATTCCCATAAATCAAAACCTTGAGTCCCGGAAAATGGGAATGAATGACTAGGGATAACCCTTGGTGGCTGGCGATTTGATCCGCCAAGTGCGCGGGGCGCCGCTGCCCCGTGCTCAGTAGATGCCCGGCAGCATGCGCCAGGTCCGGTCGCAGTACGACGCGTACTCGTCGCCAAACTGGTCGCGCAACAGCGCTTCTTCCGCCCGGATGCGCGCCACCAGCACCGGCACCATCAGCAGCGTCAGCACCACGCCCACGCCGGAGCGGAATGCCAGTACCCATCCCAGCGAACTGACCAGGAAGCCGAGGTAGCTCGGATGCCGGATCACGCCATAGATGCCGGTGGTCACCAGCGTGTGCCCGGGCTGGATCGCCACCAGCCCGCTGAAGCGCCGCCCCAGCACAAACACCGGCCACAGCCGCAGCACGCCGCCGCCGGCAAACAGCGCCACGCCGGTCCAGCGCATGGTGTCGCCATCGAGCGTCCAGAAGCCGATGCGGTCGGTAAAGGGCGGCAGGTACGCCGCCAGCAGCCCGAGCACGCCAAACACTGCCAGCACCCACCGGTTGCCGCGGTCCTCGCGCATGCCGCTGCTGATATTGCCGCCGGAGAAGAGCGCGGCGATGGACAGGGCGAACAGGACCAGGGTCAGGGCCACGCGCGCCGGGTGCGCGAAGAAGGGGGCGATGCCCCCCCAGCCTGCAATCGCGATGGCCAGGTAGGCGAGCGTGCCGGCGAGAGTGGCAATTGCCAGGCCGGGAGTCGGGCGCATGGGGAACCTCCGTTGAGACGGTGGATGCACAAGCGAAGGGTAAGCCTCAGTCGGCCCGGGTGTCGAGGGCGGCCGGGTCGTGATTAAATCTGCGTCTTGCGCCGGCGCATGCGGGGGCGCAGTGAACCGCTTTCGTCACACCATCATGCCCCTGATCGACATCAAGAACCTCCAGCAAGCCGCCCAAGACTTCGGCAAGGCCCGTAACTGGGGCAAGTACCACAGCCCCAAGAACCTCGCGATGGCGCTGAGCGTGGAGGTGTCCGAGCTGGTCGAGATCTTCCAGTGGCAGACCGACGCGGAATCGCGCGCCATCATGTCCACCGACGAGCGCGAGCATGTGGAGCAGGAGCTTGCCGATATCACTATCTACCTGGCGCAGCTGGTGACGGCGCTGGGCGTGGACCTGGACGCGGCGATCCGCGCCAAGATGGAGATGAACGCCAGGAAGTACCCGCTGCCGGAATGAGCCGCCCGGCGCAGGTTTGTCGCCGCCGTCGCGATGCCTTGCCGGGGGCTTGATGCTTTGATCCAATTGATCGTGGCGGTGCTCGGAATTTGATCATTTGATCAAGCCGGCCGAGCCCTGTTTCTGCGATGCGCGGCCGCTCTGCATCGGGCCGTGTCTCGCATCCTTCTCTTCGCACCCCTTCACGCAACGCCCGCACCACCAGGCGCCGATCTCATCCGTCACTGGCACGCCCTATGCAGTCATAGGGCATGGCCCGGCAGAGGCCTGCAATGGAGACGGTGATGGCATCCCTCGGTGAAACGACGAAGACAACGGCGCAGGCCACCCGCAGCCCGCACGTACTGGCATCGCGCCTCGCCGCCGATGCAGAGCCGCACCTCGGCGCACACCTGGTCACGCCGCGTCATGGCTATGCACACCACGGCATCTACGTCGGGCGTGGCATGGTGGTGCACTACGCTGGCTATTGCCACCGGCAGCAGCGCGGCCCGGTGGAAGAACTGAGCCTGGCCGCCTTTGCTGCCGGCCATGGCATCACGGTGTTGAGCACGCCCATGGCGCGGTACAGTGCCGCTGAATCCGTCGGCCGCGCCCGCTCACGGTTGGGCGAGGACTGCTACCGCCTGCTGACCAACAACTGCGAGCACTTCTGCATGTGGTGCCTGTACGGCGAAAGCCGCAGCGAGCAGGTGCGGCATTGCCTGATGCATCCATTCAGCGGCCTGCGCCTGGCGGCGAGCATGCTGCTTTGCTGGTGCAAGACTGCGCCCGCGCCTGCATGGGACGGCGCGACGGCATGAGCTCACGACAATGGCCGGCTCGCCGTCAGGACGCACAACAGCAGTACCCCGTTCAAAGCGAGCAGTCCGCTCACCAACAGCACGATGGGCGGCGCATCCCGAGTCCGCTCGCGCAGGCGGGTGACCCCCGGCAGCCACTCGCCGCGCGTACGCCGGGACCAGCAGGCGACGCCCGCGCCGCACATGCCCAGCCACGCCAGCGTTCCCAGCGATGCCCAGCCGCGTGGTTGCGGCGCCGGCGTCGGACGAACTGAAGCTTGCTGGAGCGTCGGGCCGGAGGCTCTTTGGATCACCACAGGGGGCGCATGAATCCCCGCTTCTGCCAATGGCTCCGACGGTGGTGGAGCTGGAAGCTGCTCCGCTGCTGGTTGAGTCGCTGGCGTCGCTGAAGGTGGCGCGACCGCTGGCCGCGAGGCCTCGACCCTGACCGCAGCCTGCTTGTTCCTCGACACCTCCCGCGCCCGCGCCGCCGGCGGCGTTGGTTGCGGCGCGGCAGCCCGCGGTGGTTTCTTGCCTGGCTGCCGCCGCCAGCTGGCAAAGACCCGGTCCAGGCATGCCACCGACGTGCAGGCGTCCCGGCGCTCCCGCCAGGCGGCGATGTCGCTTCCTTGAATCGCGCCGGCGCGTAGCCGGCGCTGCTGGTCCGCGTGGATGCGCTCATGTTCGCGATGGAGCATCGCGTGATCGCAGATCAGGTCGGCGGCGTGTGGCACTGAATGCAGGCAGGACGTGCCGGCGGCGAGCGGATCGTCGCAGCGGGAAGGACGCAGCGTGGTCTTGCAGGCTATATCCGACGCCTGCGCACTGGCAGCCAGCAGAAGGCCGAACGCGATGCACGCAGCCAGCCGGCCCGAAAGCCTTGTCATCCTGTCGCCCGTGATGGTGGGGATCGTCCGGCGCTGAAGCGGGCGCCGATGGACTTCTATTCTGGAGCGGCGCCAGCAATCTACGGTTCGATAGCCCACAGAAGCGGGCGGCAAACTTTGGACGCGGTCTCCGATGCCTGGCTGAGGCCATAAATCCGGAAAGACGCGGATATACCTTTTTGCCTACCCCATCGTCCCCCGCGTGCGCAGGGGCGACATGCCAGCCCCCGTACGGCATCCTTCTGTCTGACAAAAACAAAAAGCGAAGGGGTCACCATGGGTCGCAGGAAGCAATCGAGCGTCTTCGAGGATCTGTATGGCATCGCCGCAGCACTGCCATGGTGGGCAGGCGTTGCGTTGGCCATCATTGCCTACGCGGTGCTGCACCGTTATGCGATTGCCGAAGTGCCGGTCAGTGCCGCGCCGGGGCAAATCGGCCAAATGGTCGTGACGCAGATGGTCAAGGCGCTATCGACGTACGGGCAGTACATCGTGCCGCTGTTGCTGCTGGCCGGCGCGCTGGCTTCGTGGCTGGGCCGCCGCAAGCGGCAAGGACTGGTGCGCAGCGCGGCGGCGAGCCAGTCTGGCGACGCCCTGCGCCAGATGAGCTGGCGCGATTTCGAGCGGCTGGTGGGAGAGGTGTTCCGGATGCGCGGTTACGCCGTGGCGGCAACCGGTGGCGGCGGTGCGGATGGGGGCATCGACCTGCGGCTCAGAAAAGGCAATGAGCTGGCGCTCGTGCAGTGCAAGCAATGGCGCGCCTACAAGGTGCCGGTCACGGTGGTACGGGAACTGTATGGCGTGATGGCTGCGCAGGGTGCGGCGCAAGGATTCGTTGTGACATCGGGGCAGTTCACCGCCGATGCGCGGGCCTTCGCGTCCGCGCGGAACATTGAGCTGATCGATGGCCAGGCACTCTCCGTGCTGGTCAGGCGCGCCCGCGCCGCAGCGCCGACGGGATCGGCCGCACAGCCTGCAGCCGCGAACGCGCCGACACGTGCCGCGGAGCCGCCAAAGCCAACTGAGATGTCGCCAGCCGCCGTGCCAGGTTGCCCGCGCTGCGGCAGTGCCATGATCCAACGCATCGCCAAACAAGGCGCGAACGCTGGCAATCCGTTTTGGGGCTGCGCCACGTTCCCCAAATGCCGCGGCGTGCGTGGCCTCTGACTCTCCCTGGTTCGTACCGCGGCAGCCTGCCGCTGTGCCCGCTTGTCAGTTCGCTACCAGGCTCACGACCCAACCCGCCACATAGAGCCCCAGCCCGAACACCGCATGCGTCACCAGGCTATGCACCCGTGCCACGTTTGGCCGCGGCGTGCGGCTCGCGGCGATGCCGGCACCCATCGCCGGCTGCATCAGCAGGAACGGTGCCGCCACACTGCCGATGCCGACGATCAACGCGGGCGCCGGCGTCGGATGACGCGCCCAGTCGAGTCCCCATAGGCCCAGCAGGATGGCCGCGAACACGATGCCGGTCAGGTAATGCGCGATCCAGCCGATCCCGCGCTCGCCGCGCACCGGCGGCGATGCGGCGATGGGATGGTGGCAAAGGCGTCCTCGCGGCAGCCACGCGAGCCAACGGCCTACGAGTCCATAGTCCAGCGCAGGGACGCCCAGCAGCCGCTTGCGCAGGATGGCCCAGGCGTCCATCACCAGCGTTGCGCCGGTGCCGATCACGACTGCATTGAGCAGGAGGGCCACCGCTGTATCAGGCATGGGCAGTCTCGCCGGCGGTCAGTGATGAAGCCGCAGCGCGGGCGGTGATCATCCAGCAGGCAGCGGTGTAGCGCACAGTTGCGCCATGAACGTAAGGCTCGAATGCCGCGCGGACGGTTTCGATGACGCTGGCGCGTGTGCTTGCATCGGCCTCGCGCAGGGCCAGTCCGACGGGACCCAGGCGGGACAGGTAGTCCACCAGCGCAGGCTCCGGCAGCGTGCAGGCGAAGTCGATCGGCTCGACATCGATCCCGCCCCAGCCGCCCTCTTCCAGGATGGCCTGCACGCGCTGGCGGTCGCCGAAGGCGAACTGCCCCGGCGCCCCCGGCTGCCGCGGCGGCAGGTTGGACAGCAGCGGTGCGGCCGCTCGCTCGGCGGTGGTCATGAACGGATTCTCTGAGGCGCTGCGCCAGGCGATGCAGTGGAGCGTGGCATCCGGTGTTGCGGCCCGGCGCAGGTTGGCAAAGGCCCGCACCGGATCGCTGAAGAACATCACGCCCAGGCGCGACACGATGCTGTCGAAGCTTGCTGGCGCGAAGGCGTAGTCCTGCGCGTCGGCGCGAATAAAGCTGGCGGTCGAGCCGTTGTGTTGCGCGCGTGCCCGTGCAGCGGCGAGCATCGGCTCGGAAATATCGATGCCGGTGCATCTGCCTTGCGCGCCGAGCTTGCGCGCCAGCGCGATCGTAGTGCTGCCGGTGCCGCAGCCGACATCGAGCACATGCTGCGCGGAAGTCTTGCCCACCGTATCGACAAGCAGGCCTTCCAGCGGCCGGAACATGTCGTCGAGCACCGCCTGCTCCGCGACCCAGGCATGGCCGGACGGGCCGTTCCACAGTGCGGCCTGGTCGCCGCCGTTGCTGCTGGTCTGCTGTTGCTCACCCATGGTCGTATCTCCTTGCACGCCGCCCTGGCATGGAAGCTACACTGTGCCAGTTCAAGTCGACTTGAGGTCAAGCGGTGACAAGCCTGGATATTGCGGAAGTGGCCCGGCAGGCTGGCGTGCCGGCCTCGACGCTGCGGTACTACGAGGAAAAGGGGCTGATCGCGTCCATCGGCCGGCGCGGGATGCGGCGCGTGTTCGATGCCGGCGTGCTTGAGCGGCTGGCGCTGATCGCGCTGGGGCGTGCCGCCGGTTTCTCGCTGGATGACATCGCGCAGATGTTCTCGCCACAGGGACAGCCGAACATCGACCGGCAGGTGCTGGCGGCTAAGGCGGATGAGCTGGACCGGACCATCCGCAAGCTGACGGCGATGCGCGACGGACTGCGGCATGCGGCGGTTTGTCCGGCGCCAAGGCATATGGAGTGCCCGACGTTCCAGCGGATCCTGCGGGCGGCGGCGTCGGGGGCGATTGGTGGAAGGAAGCATGCCCACGGGCTTCCAATGGACTGACGTTCCGCCCTGAACAAGCGTTTCGAATGACCCCTTTTTTGGTCTCTGCGGAGTCTGGCGGGGCCATTCTCCGCAGAATTTGCGGGGATTAGCTTAAGGATGGAGCCAATCTCACCCCAACCTGAACTGCCCCACCGCCCCCGCCAGGCTCCCGGCCTGCGTCTGCAGCGCCGCGGCAGCCGCCGTGGATTGCTCAACCAGCGCCGCATTCTGCTGCACCATCTGATCCAGCTGGCTCACCGCCATATTCACCTCTTGAATACCACGGGTCTGTTCCATGGCTGCTTGAGTGATCTCGGAAATAATGCCGGTCACCCTGGAGACGTTGCTGACGATCTCGCTCATGGTGTCGCCGGCGCGGCGGACCTGGCCGGAGCCGGAGCTGACGCTGCCTACGGTGGATTCGATCAGGGTCTTGATCTCCTTGGCGGCCTGGGCGCTGCGCTGGGCCAGGGCGCGCACTTCGCCCGCCACCACGGCGAAGCCGCGGCCCTGGTCGCCGGCGCGGGCGGCTTCGACCGCGGCGTTGAGCGCCAGGATGTTGGTCTGGAAGGCGATGCCTTCGATCACGCCGATGATGTCGGAGACCCTGACCGAGGCGTTCTCGATCTGGCCCATGGTGGTGATGACTTCGCCGATCACGACGCCGCCGTCGGCGGCCACGCGCGAGGCCGCGGTGACGGATTCGTTGGCGTGCTGGGCCGAGCTGGCCGACTGGCTGACGGTGGCGGTGATTTCTTCCATCGAGGCCGCGGTCTGCTGCAGGCTGGTGGCGGCGGATTCGGTGCGGCGCGACAGGTCCGTGTTGCCGGCGGCGATCTCGTCGGAGGCGGCGCGCACCGATTCGCTGGCGTCGCGGATCTGGCGCATGATGGTGCAGAGCTTGTCGGCAAAGGTGTTGAAGGCGCGCGCGATCTGCGCGACTTCGTCGTTGCCGTCGGCGGGCAGGCGCTGGGTCAGGTCGCCGTCGCCGGAGCCGATGGCGTCCATGGCATCGCGCACGGTGGACAGGCCGCGCAACGACATCGTTGCCACGCCCCACACTACGGCGGCGGCCATGCCTGCGATCAGTACCATTGCGATCACCGATGCGACCAGCACTGAGCGCATGCCGGCGGTGGCCTCGGCCTTGTCCAGGGCGACGATGACCATCCAGTCGGTGCCGGGGATGGCGCGCGCGCCGAGCAGTTTGGCGCTGCCGCCGACTTCGACTTCCAGCGGCGTCTTTGCGCCGGCCAGTGCGGCGAGCTTGTCGGCGTTCAGCGCAGGCGCGAGTTCCGTCACCGGCTTGAGCGTGAGCTTGTCGTCGGTGTGGGCGACGATGTCGCCGTTCCTGGCCACCAGCATGCCGAAGCTTGCCGGCGTGGGGTGGATCGCCTTGACGTTGGCGATCACGCTGTCCATCGCCACATCGCCGGACACCACGGCCTTGACGCCGCCGTCGCGCACCACTGGCGCGGCAAATGCCACCACCAGCTTGCCGGTGCCGGCATCGACATAGGGCGGCGTGACCACGGGTTTGCCGGCCGTGGCAGCCTGCTGGTACCAGGGGCGGCCTGTCGGGTCGTAGCCGGGCGGGATGCCTTGCGGGTTGGAGAACTTCGCGGTCTTGTCGGCGTAGCCGACGTAGACGTTGGTGAAGCCGCCGGCGTCGGCAATCTGCCTGAGCGCAGCATCGGGTTCGGGCTGCAGCATGGCGTCCTGCAGCGACTGGATCATCTGGCTGTGCGAGGCCACCCAGTCGGCGATGGCGCTGGCGTGGCCGCTCTGCACTGCCGCGAGGCTACTGTCGATGGCGTCTTCGTTATAGCGGTTGGCGACGAACTGGTTCAGCGCCGTATTGATGGCGAGCGCGGCGATGACGATGGCCACGCACAGGGCCACGATCCGCGCACGGATGGTAGTGAACATCAGGGGAGATCCTTCGTAGGGAATCGTTTGGGGGCGTTTGTGTGTGGGATTTCCACCCCGCTGTATACGGAGCGGGTGCGCCCGACTTGAGGCCGACAGGAGAAACCCTGTCGAATGTGATCAGGTTGACGACACAACACGCCAAGTTGGTGCACGATAGTGCGCTTGCGCGGTTCGGGAATGCGCGCTGGTGGATCTGCATTCGTAACGCGAACACACGCAGGAGCGGGTGGGAGCGGGTTTCGGCCTGATCAAACGCCAAATCGGATGCGTTGCAATACAAGCGGCGTTGCAATGCAGCGATGATGTTGATACGGCGTTCATGGGCATGACGGCAGCTGCAGCAGAACGCTTGCCGCAGCGCATCCGACGGCGGCTTGGGCGGGATCACATATGTCGTCAAGCCTTTCTGATCAGTCATCAGACAAGCTAACGACTTTTTCACAACGTATTACAAAGACTTACAGCCGTTATGCGATCGGCAACATATCCTCCGATCAACTCACAAATAACCCAAACGGAGAGCCTACCGTGTCAGTCCTTTCCTTGACTTCCGCGCCGATGCGCGTGCTTGCTTTGAGCGGTGCCCTGGCGCTGGCCGCCTGCGGTGGTGGTGGCGATGATGGCGGCGGGCAGGGCACGCTCAAGGTCTCGATGACCGATGCGCCGGCCTGTGGCTTCAACAATGTCTTCGTGACCGTCAACAAGGTGCGCGTGCACAGCAGCGCCAGCGCCGAGACGAGCGCCGGGGGCTGGGTCGATATCGACGTCGTGCCCGCGCGCAAGATCGACCTGCTGTCGCTGACCAACGGCGTGATGACGGTGCTGGGCCAGGCCGCGCTGCCTGCCGGCAACTACCAGCAGGTGCGCCTGGTGCTCGATGCCAACCGTGGCGGCGGCGCCGGTGCGCTGGCCAACTCGGTGGTGCCCATCGGCGGCACTGAGCAGACGCTGGATACGCCTAGCGCGGTGCAGTCGGGCATCAAGATCAATCGGCCGTTCACCGTGGCAGCGGGTACGCTGACCGACCTGGTGCTGGACTTTGACGCGTGCAAGTCGGTGGTCACGCGCGGCAATGGCACCTTTGGCCTGAAGCCGGTGGTGACGGCGATCCCGATGACCGTCAGCGGTGAAGTGAACGGCGTGGTCAGCGGGGCACCGGGTGCGCGCGTCTATGCCGAGCGCAACGGCGTGGTGGTGAAGTCGACGGTGGCGGACGCCAACGGCAACTTCAAGCTGTCACCGATCGAGCAGAGCAGCACGGCCGGTCCAGTTGACGTGGTGGTGGTGCCGGGTTCTGCCAATGGCAAGGCGGCGGGCATCGTGCGCGCCGTGCCGGTGGTGGTGGGCACGCCCACGGCGATCTCGACCGCGGCGGCACCGATGTCGCTGCCGGCGTCGACCTATCGCCGGGTTTCGGGTTCGGTCACGCCGGTTTCGGCGGAAGCGACCCTGCGCGCGCTGCAACTGGTCAATGGCGGCAATTTCGAGATTGCGGCGACGGCCGCCGCCAGCGATACCGGCGCCTACAGCATGTTTGCCACCGAACCGGCGCTGCCGGTGGCCGCTCCGGTGATCGGCACCTACCAGGCCGCGCTGCCGATTCCGCTGCAGCCGGATGGCGCTGCCGCGGGCAAGTACAGCGTGCAGGCCACCAGCGCCACGGGTGCGGTGCAGACCCAGCCGGCGGACGTGAGCGCTGCCGACGCCCTGGTGAATTTCTCGTTCTGATTCCGGGGGACCGGGAACGGAGCCGGAAGGGGGCCTGGCCCTCTTCCGGCTTTTTTTGTTGGCCAGGGGCGTGTTTGCGCCGCCACCGCCTGGCGCAGTTTCCCGCTAGACTGCCAGTCTCGCGTTTCGGGAGATCGCGCCATGGCAGCACGCACCGCGGCGAAGGCCGCATCCAGGACTGCAGCAACCTCAGAGGCCACACCCAAGGCCAGGTCACGCAAAGCCGCCACGTCCACCGAGCCGGTGCGGGTTGGCATCGGTGGCTGGAATTTCGCCCCGTGGCGCGACAACTTCTATCCCGCCGGCCTGGCACAGGCGCGTGAGCTGGCCTATGCCAGCCGCCACCTCAGCGCGATCGAAATCAACAGCACGTACCACGGCACGCAGAAGCGCACCTCGTTCGCCAAATGGCGCGACGACACGCCAGATGATTTTGTGTTCGCGGTGAAGGCCTCGCGCTTTGCCACCAACCGGCGCGTGCTGGCCGAGTCCGGCGAATCGATCGAACGCTTCATCGACAGCGGCATTGCCGAGCTCGGCCGCAAGCTGGGGCCGGTGGTGTGGCAGTTCGCGCCCACCAAGCAGTTCGATGCGGAGGACTTCGAGGCCTTCCTGCAGCTGCTGCCGGATTCGGTGGAAGGCGTGAAGCTGCGCCACGTGCTGGAGGTGCGGCACGACAGCTTCCAGTCGCCGGACTACCTCAAGCTCGCGCGCAAGTACAAGGCCGCCACGGTCTTTACCGATTCGCCCAAGTTTCCGTCGATGGCGGATCTCACGGCAGACTTTGTCTATGCACGGCTGATGGCCAGCAGCGCGAAGCTGAAGGCCGGCTATGCGCCCAGGGACCTGGATGCGTGGGCTGCGCGGGTGCGCACGTGGGCGCAGGGCCACCAGCCGGACGACCTGCCGACGGTGGAAGACCGCAAGACCGCCGCGCGCAAGCGCGAAGTCTTTGTCTTCTTTATCAACGGCGCCAAGGAACGCGCGCCGGCCGCGGCGCAGGCGCTGCTGGAGCGGCTGGACTGGACGCCGCCGGCCGATGACTGACGGATCGACATCCCTGGATCGCTATAATCGCGCATGAACTCGACCCCCGCCCAGCCGCAAGCCGGCACCGCTTTTTCCAACCTGCCGCTGTCGCCCACCATGCTCGCCACGCTGGCGCAGCTTGGCTATGACGAAATGACGCCGATCCAGGCGGCCAGCCTGCCGATCACATTGGCAGGCCAGGACCTGGTGGCGCAGGCCAAGACCGGCAGCGGCAAGACCGCCGCCTTCGGGCTGGCGCTGCTGCACCGGCTCGATCCGCGCCGCTTCGATGTGCAGGCGATGGTGCTGTGCCCCACGCGCGAGCTGGCCGACCAGGTCACGCAGGAAATCCGCCGCCTGGCGCGCGCCGAAGAGAACATCAAGGTGCTGACACTGTGCGGCGGCTCGCCGATGCGGCCGCAGGTCGACAGCCTGATCCATGGCGCACATATCGTGGTGGGCACGCCCGGCCGCATCCTGGATCACATCGACCGCGGCAGCCTGGATCTGTCCGGCATCAACACGCTGGTGCTGGACGAGGCCGACCGCATGCTCGACATGGGCTTCTTCGACGACATCGCCTATGTGGCCAGCCGCTGCCCGAAGGACCGGCAGACGCTGCTGTTCTCGGCCACGTATCCGCCCGGCATCGACAAGCTCAGCCACCGTTTCCTGCGCAACCCGCAGTCGGTCAAGCTGGAGGCTACGCACGACAACACCACCATCCGCCAGCGCTTCTATGAGGTCGAGGAAGGCGAGCGCCTGAACACGGTGGGGCGCCTGCTGGACCACTTCCGCCCGGTCAGCACGCTGGCCTTCTGCAATACCAAGGCGCGCTGCCGCGAGCTGGTGGAACTGCTGCGCGCGCAGGGCTACCAGGCGCTGGCGCTGCACGGCGAACTGGAGCAGCGCGAGCGCGACCAGGTGCTGGTGCAGTTTGCCAACCGCAGCTGCTCGGTGCTGGTGGCAACCGACGTGGCCGCGCGCGGGCTGGATATCGCGCAGCTCGAGGCCGTGATCAATGTCGAGATCACGCCCGATCCTGAGGTGCACGTGCACCGCATCGGCCGCACCGGCCGCGCCGACCAGGAAGGCTGGGCCTTCAGCCTGGTCAGCATGGACGAGATGGGCCGCGTGGGCAACCTGGAACAGCACCACGGCGGCGAATTCGAATGGCAGCCGCTGGCCGACCTGAGGCCCGCCAGCAATGAACGCCTGCTGCCGCCGATGGTGACCTTGCAGATGCTGGGTGGCCGCAAGGAGAAGATCCGCCCCGGCGACATCCTGGGCGCACTGACCGGCGAGGCGGGCTTCACCAAGGAGCAGATCGGCAAGATCAATGTGCTGGAGATGTCGACCTATATCGCGGTGGAGCGCAGCATCGGGCGCGAGGCGGTGAAGCGGCTCAATGCCGGCAAGGTCAAGGGCAAGAAGGTGAAGGTGCGGATGCTGACGGAGTGAAAGACGGGCCCCATGCGGGGCCCGTTCTGCTTTTACCCCACGACCACCACGTACCCCTCCTGCGGCGCCCCGCTCCCCGCCGCCAGCCGCGCGATCCGTGCCTGCGCGGCTTCGAATCCCCGTTCCTCCACCAGCGCCAGCCAGCGCTTGGCCGGATCGCGCGCATGGTCGATAAAGCGGCGCTGCGCCGCGTTGAAGCGCCGGTTCACTTCCTGCGGTCCCCAGTCGGCATTGCGCTTGCGGATCTGCACCGGCGCGAAATAGAACTCGGGCCTGGGCCCGGGCAGGTGCAGGTCGCGCAGGAAGCCGGTGTTCTGCGTCGAGCCGACAAAGCAGTCGTACACCAGGCTGTCGCCAAAATGCGCATGCACGCGCGCGCGCAGCGACTCATCGCCGGAGAAGTCGACATAGAGCGTGGGCTCGTCCACCGGCACCGATGCCAGTTCGTCATAGGTGACGGTGCTGCCGTAGCAGCCGAGGTCTTCGACAAAGGCGCGGTTGCGGGCCGAGGTCAGCCCGGTCAGCGCGATGCCGTCGAGGTCGCGCAGGCAGAAGGCGGTGCCATAGGCCGTCTTGCTGGAGGCGCTGGACACCACCAGCCGCCGTGCGCCGAAGAAGCGGTTGTCTTCCAGGAAGTCGGCCAGCATGAACGAGGTGATGAACAGCGGCCGGTACAGCATCTGGTAGTGCTCCAGTTCCGGCGCGTAGGCGGCGTCGTTCTGCACGCGGGTGTACTGGTTGTAGGCCGAGGTCAGCTTTGCGCGGTGCGCCGCGGCATCGTAGAAGCCGCGCGCGGTGACGCGCCCGGGCTGCATGCGGAAATGGCTGGCGATGGGGAAGTAGCCGTAGAAGCGGTCCAGGCGCAGCAGCACTTCGCCGGGCGCGGCGCTGGCGGGTTCGTGCGCGGCTTCCAGCCGGCTTTCGTTTAGGGCATCCTTGCGGCTGAACAGCCGCGTGATGGCAAGGGTCGGTTCAGTTGCTGCCATGTCTTCTCCTGGTTCGCGGCCCGTCCGTCCGGCGTGCAATGTTCGCCATGACTTCCGTGAGGCCGATGCCAAGAATCTATCGCCGCGCCAACGCCGCCGGGTTCGGAAACGAAGCGCCCGCCGCCGGCGACCTGAAACGGCCCGCCACGCCGCGCAGCAAGCCGCTCAAGCGCCCTTCGCAGCAGCGCGCGCACTTCACCGTCAACGCCATCTACGACGCCTTTGTTCGGATCTGGTGCCGCGATGGCTGGGACGGCGTGACCACGCGCGCGGTGGCGCTGGAGGCAGGGTTCTCGGTGGGTACGCTGTACGAGTACTTTCCCAGCAAGGAAGCGCTGGCGTCGGGCTACGTGCGCCACACGGTCGAGACCATGCTGGCGCGCATCGACGCCGAGGTCACGCAACGGGCTGACGCCGACTGGCGCACGCGCGTGCGGCGGCTGGTGGCCATCGCCTGCGGTGCGGACGACGAGGCCACGGGCATCGTCTTCGATGCCGACATCATCGGGCTGGAGCCGCGCATCGCCGAGCCCAAGCACCACCGGCGCGTGTTCGAAGAGTTCTGCGAGGCCTGGCGCCGGGCGCTGTGCGCTTGCCCCGACTTGCCCACGGCCCCGGATGCCGCGAAGGTGCAGGCACTGGTGCTGGCGGTCTGGGGGGCGCGCCGCTATCGGCTGCTGCTGCAGGGCGCGGCGCTGCAGCCGGCGCAATGGGTGTCCGAAATGCAGGCGCTGTGCCTGGCGGCACTGGACGAAAAAGCGACCGATGCGCAACCTTGACCCGGCGGCTGCCATGCGGGCGTCACAACATTGCTTACAAAGATTCGCGTAAGTCACCCTGTAACGGCGCGCGTTACTTTGCTACTCTGATTGCATTGGCACCGCCAGCCGCATTGCATTGTCGACGGAAAAGGAGTTGGTGATGAAAACCGCACGCCAGGTTCTGGAGTCCAAGCCGAGTCAGGCCATTTACAGCGTCCCGCCCACGGCGACCGTCTATACCGCGCTGCAACTGATGGCGGAGAAAGGCATCGGCGCGCTGCTGGTGATCGAGCATGGCGAGATCCTGGGGATCCTGAGCGAGCGCGACTATGCGCGCAAGGTGATCCTGATGCAGCGCACCTCGCGCGAGACGCTGGTTCGCGACATCATGACCAATGCAGTGATCTATGTCGGCGCCAGCCAGACCACCGACGAATGCATGGCATTGATGACCCGACACCGGCTGCGCCACCTGCCAGTGATGGAAGGCGACGAGCTGATCGGCATGCTGTCGATCGGCGACCTGGTCAAGGACATCATCTCCGAGCAGCAGTTCATCATCGAGCAGCTCGAGCATTACATCACCGGGGGCGGGCGCTAGGCCTGTCGTGTTCGGGGGCTGGTCGCATTGCACGCACCCGCCCCGTCCACTCTCCCGCGCGCGGCCGCCGGCTAGCCCAGCGTGCCGAACCTCACCCCATGCGCCGCCAGGTAGCGGCGGTACGCGCCTGCCAGCTTGTCCGCCGGCTGGGGCACCTCCACGCCGGTGCGCAACGGCAGGCGGCGCGGCTGCGATTCCACGATCGGCTTGTCCTGCAGGAAGATGGTGTCCTGGAATTCGCGCAGGCTGGCGTCGTCATCGTCTGTCACCAGTGACATCACGAACCACACGCGGCTCGATTCCTCGTCCCGCGGGCCGATAAACAGCGCGATGGCGCCGCGATGGTTGTCGCCAAGGTCGGGCACCTTGGTCAGGATCGCGGCGTAGGGCGCAACCACGCGGTATTCATACTCGACCATGGCTCCGCCGGCGGCGCTGGCGTGCGCGCGCGGCTGCCAGGCGCGGCAGCCGATGGTGCGCAGCGCGTCGGGCTTGCGCGCATCGCCGATGGCTTCCACTTCATAGGGCGGCACTTCGGTGTGCGCCGGGTCACCCAGGTAGCCGTCATGGACATAGCCGAAGTGCGCCATGTCGAGGAAGTTCTCCACCAGCCGTGGCGCCGAGGTGGCAACGTCGTAGGGGCCGCAGACCACGCGGCGGCATTCGGCGTCGTGGTACTCGGGGAAGGACGGCAGTTCGGGCACGGCCTCGGTGCCGTCGCCGCCAAGGCGTACCCATAACAGCCCGTAGCCCTCGCGCACCGCGTGCGTGGTGGCGCAGGCGCGCGGCGCAGGCACCAGTTCCGGGTGGGCGGGATAGCGCGTGCAGCGGCCGCCCGAGGCAAAGCGCCAGCCGTGATAGCCGCAATGCAGCAGGCCATCGTGCACGGCGCCCAGCGTGAAAGCGGCGCCGCGGTGCGGACAGCGGTCGTCCCAGGCGTGCCAGCCGTCGGCATTGCGCCACAGCACCAGCGCGCGGCCAAAGAGCCGGGCGGCGAAGGGGCCGTCGCCATCGGCCTGTTCGATGGCCAGCACGGGGTGCCACTGGCCCAGTTCGGGCCCGGCCGCATCGGCGGCCTGACCTGCTTCGTGTCGTGGGGTCTCGGTCATGACGAAATCTTACCTTCGGTAGTGGCGATGTGATCTTGCATCGACCATCGTGCCTGATCCTTGTCACGCAAGTGACGTGCCAGACATCTGGGTCACGAGCGCGATACTTGCTGGCCGCATATAATTATGCGTTCGCTGAATTAGGCCACCCGCGACGGCGTCACGCCCCCTATTGCGCGGTTCCCGGCCGATATTCCCTGCATTTGACGTAGCTTTCACCGCACATCGCTGCGGTCTCGTGCCTGTCCATGTCTTCACCCTCTTCTGCCGCATCCGCCCGGGACACCACGCCGGCCCTGCCCGCCCACGACCATCGCGCCGTGATGCGGGTGATCGGCGGCATCGTGCTGTGCATCCTGCTGGCCGCGCTCGACCAGACCGTGGTGATCCCGGCGGTGCCGGCGATCGCCAATGACCTGAACGGCTTCAGCCACCTGTCATGGATCGTGACGGCGTACCTGATCGTGTCGACGGTGACCACGCCGCTGTACGGCAAGCTGTCGGACAGCTTTGGCCGGCGGCGCCTGCTGATGGTGGCGATCACGCTGTTTATCGGAGCCTCGGTGGCATGCGCGCTGGCGCAGACGCTGGGTCAGCTGATCCTGTTCCGCGCGCTGCAGGGCGTGGGCGGCGGCGGGCTGATGTCGCTGGCGCAGGCAGCCATTGCCGATGTGGTGGCGCCGCGCCAGCGCGGGCGCTACCAGGGCTACCTGGCCACGGTGTGGGCGGTGGCGTCGATCGCCGGGCCGCTGGTGGGCGGCTGGGTCTCTGACCATATGTCGTGGCGCTGGCTGTTCTGGGTCAACGTACCGCTGGGCCTGCTGGCGATGTTCATGTGCTACCGCGGGCTGGCCATGCTGCCGCCGCGTGGCGGGCGTGCGCGCGTGGACTGGCTGGGGGCGCTGCTGCTGGCGGTGGCCATCGTCGCCTTCCTGCTGGCGATGAGCTGGGGCGGCGACGTCTACGACTGGCTCTCGCCAGAGCTGGGCGCCCTGCTCCTGGCCGCGGTGGCGGCCCTGGTCCTGCTGATCTGGCAGGAGCGCCGCGCCGCGGACCCGATGCTGCCGCCGCGCCTGTTTGCCAACCGGGCCTATGTGATGGGCGTGGCCGCCTCGGCGCTGGCCGCGCTCGATATCTTCCTGTGCATCTTCGCCCTGCCCCTGCACTTCCAGCTGGTCCGCGGCGCGGATGCATCGACCTCCGGCCTGCTGGTGATGCCGTTCCTGCTGGCCACCGTGGCGGGCAACTTTATCGTCGCGTGGCTGGCGCCGCGCGTGGGCCGCATGCGCGGCATCCTGAGCGCCGGCTATATCGCCGGCGCGCTGGGGCTGATCGCACTGGCGCTGGTGACGCCGGCGGTGCCGCTGGCGGTGGTGCTGGCGGCGATGACGCTGGCCGGCGTGGGCCTGGGCATGACCATGGTGGCCACGCTGATGAGCGTGCAGAACGCGCTGGAGCGCCGCGACACCGGCGCCGGCACGGGCGCGCTGCTGGTGCTGCGCTCGCTCGGCAGCGCGCTGGGCGGGGCGCTCGCCGGCACGCTGCTGACGCTGGAATTCCGCCATGCGCTGGCGGCGTCGGGGGTCACGCAGGCGCTGGACCTCGGTGCGCTGCGCCACGGCAGCGAGGCCTTTGCGCAGCTGTCGCCGTCTGTGCGCGCGGTGCTGGCGGGCGGCGTGGAGTCGGGCTTCCACCTGCTCTTTGCCGCGGGCGCGGCGGCGGCGGTGCTGGCGCTGCTGATCGTGCGCCGCATGCCGGACCTGGAGCTGCGCGGCAGCGTCACCGAACACGCGGCCACGCTGGCGATGGACTGACCGGCGCGGCATCCGTCAGGCCGCCATCGGCGTAAACTACGCGTACCCGATACAGCGAGCCGACCACCGGAGCCCCGTCGCCATGATCCGTCGTCCCCTGCTTTCCAGCCTGGCTGCCGCCCTGACCCTGGCGGCGGCCAGCACCGTCCTGCTGCCGGTGCCGGTGCGCGCCGCCGACAAGCCCGCCGCGGCGCCTGCCGCGGGCGCCTGCCCCGCCTCGCTCAACTTCACCTTCCCGCGCCTGCAGGACGATGTGCCGCAGAACCTGTGCCAGTACGCCGGCAAGGTGGTGCTGGTGGTCAATACCGCCAGCTATTGCGGCTTCACGCCGCAGTACGAGGGCCTGGAGGCGCTGTACGCCAAGTACGGCGCGCGCGGGCTGGTGGTGCTGGGCTTCCCGTCCAATGACTTTTCGCAGGAGCCCGGCTCGCAGAAAGAGATCGCGGACTTCTGCTACAACACCTACGGCGTCAAGTTCCCGATGCTCGGCAAGTCGCATGTGCGCGGCAGCGATGCCAACCCGATGTACGCGCTGCTGGCAAAGCAAACCGGCACCACGCCCAAGTGGAATTTCTACAAATACCTGATCGGCCGCGATGGCCAGGTGGTGGCCAGCTATGGCAGCCGCACCAGGCCGGACGACAAGGAACTGGTGGCGAAGATCGAATCGCTGCTCGGCGCGCAGCGCTGAGCGAGCGATTCCGCGCGCGGCCGGGTTCAGTCGCGCACCAGCCCTTCGGCCCGCATCGCTTCCTGCACCGCCGGCCGCGCCGCAACGCGCGACAGGTACTGCTGCAGCGCCGGGTAGTCGTTGAGCGGCAGCTTCAGGATGCGGGCCCAGCCGACGATGGTGAAGCAGTAAGCATCCGCCACCGTGAACGTGTCGCCCATCAGGTAATGGCGGGTTTGCAGGTGCTGGTCGAGTTCGGCAAAGCGCCGGTGCAGCCTGGCCTTGCACTCGTCCTGCGTGCTCTGCGCGGTTTCCTTGTGCCACAGCCACGGGCTGAAGACCTTGTGCAGTTCCGTTGAAACCAGCGTGATCCAGCCGGTGGCTTCCAGCCGCTCGCGCGTGCCGGCGGCGGGCAGCAGCGCGCGTTCGGGCACCAGGTCGGCGATGTATTGCAGCAGCGATGCCGCCTCGGTATGGCGCGAGCCGTCGTCGAGCTGCAGCAGCGGCACGTAGCCGCGCGGGTTGATGGTGTAGTAGTCGTCGGTGCCGTTTTCAGGCTCGGCCAGCTTGTGGCGGAGCAGGTCGACCTTGGCCAGCGTGACCGGCAGGCCGGCTTCGCGCAGGGCGATATGGACGGCCATCGAGCAGACGCCCGGAGTGTAGTAGAGCTTCATTGCGATCCTGTGGTGGTTGCCTGGCCGCCACGCCATGCGGCGGCCGTGCAGGCAGTCTAGGATCGCCCCCCTTATGCAGCAATGCGCGTCCTTGCGGACGCGCATTGCAGATTTGCACACGGCTAGATTGCGCTCAGTCGAGCAGCTTTGCCAGCGCCGGCGGCAGGCCGGCATTGGGCTTGCGCGGCGGCCGCGCGAAGCTGCCCTGCGTGGCGCTGCCGGCGCGCAGGGCCACCAGCGATTCGCAATGCCGCACCGCGCTCGACACGCCATCCACCACCGGCACCGGGATGCGCCCTTGCAGCGAGCGCGCCAGTCCCGCCAGCGGCGCGCCGGCGACGATGATCACGTCGGCACCGTCCTGCTCGATGGCCTGCAGGGCCAGTTGCTCCAGCCGCGCGGCATGGTCTTCCTGCACGCTGCCGATATCGCGCAGCGGCTCCTGCAGCGAGCGCACGCTGGCCAGCCGCGACGACAGGCCGTTGGCCGCCACGCATTCGCGGTACCACGCCTGGATGCGGTGCGAGATCGCGATGATGGAGAAGCGCTGCCCCAGCAGGCAGGCGCTGGCCAGCGTGGCTTCGGTCATGCCGACGACCGGGACGTCGAACAGCTCTTTCAGGCCGGCCAGGCCGGGGTCGCCGAACGCGGCGACCACCAGGCCGTCGAACTGGCCGGCGTGTTCCGCGGCGGCGCAGGCGGTGGCATAGCCGCCGACCAATGCTTCGAAGCGAGTTTCGATGTAGGCCACGCCGAACTGGGCGGTGGCCATCTTCAGCGTGGTGGTGGAGGCGGCAGTGCGGCGCGCCTCGGCTTCGATCAGCGCGGTGACGGATTCGCTGATATTGGGATTGACGATCAGGAGTTGCATGGGGAGATAGTGTTTGTCGAACAGCGAGAACAGCAAACCTGCACAGCTCTTCAGTCTTCAGGTCCGCAGGTCATCAACCAAGCATCGGCGCGCCCGCCGGCAGGAACTGCCCGCGTCCGGCCTGGGGTTCCTGGTACTGGCCATCGCGCACCAGCATCTCGCCGCGCGAGAAGCAATGCACCGGCCAGCCGGTCACTTCGATGCCTTCGTACGGCGTGTAGTCCACCGCGTGGTGCAGCGCGCTGTTGCGGATCTGCACGCGCTGGTTCGGGTCCCACAGCACGATGTCCGCATCCGCGCCGATGGCGATGGTGCCCTTGCGCGGATACAGGCCATACAGCCGTGCCGGCCGCCATGAGGTCAGCTCGACGAACTGGTGCAGCGACAGCTTGCCGCGCGCCACGCCGTCGAACAGCAGCGGCAGGCGCGTCTCGATGCCCGGCACGCCGTTGGGGATGTGCTCGAACGAAGGCCGCTCGCCGCCCGGCTGCTTGCCTTGCGGGTCGTCATAGCGGAACGGTGCATGGTCTGACGAGAACACGCTGAACACGCCATTGGTCAGCGCGCGCCAGACCGCGGCCTGGTTCTCGGGGTCGCGCGGCGGCGGGCTGCACACGCACTTGGCGCCTTCGTAGCCGTCGTCGCCGGGCAAGGCCATGTCGTCGGCGGTCAGGTACAGGTACTGCGGGCAGGTCTCGGCCAGGATCTGCAGCCCCCTGCCCTGTGCCCAGCGGATCTGCTCGATCGCTTCCTTGCCCGAGACATGCACGATCAGGATCGGCACGTTGACCAGTTCGG
Organism: Cupriavidus sp. FW305-26; assembly: GCF_058787975.1. NCBI lineage: Bacteria > Pseudomonadati > Pseudomonadota > Betaproteobacteria > Burkholderiales > Burkholderiaceae > Cupriavidus > Cupriavidus sp. FW305-26. The sequence continues at coordinate 6,915 of NZ_JBYTAH010000073.1, read as the reverse complement.
CAAAGGTGATGGCGCGGTGCGTGGCCTCGCGCTCCACTGCGGCGGGACGTGCCAGGCCGTGGAAGCGCGGTGCGATGCGCCCTTCCCCGACCAGCTTGTCGGTCAGCCACGAGATGCAGTCGGCGTTCTCGGCATGCACCATTACCAGCGCGCCGTTCTGCTTGGCGACGTCCAGCACCGACAGCATCTCGCGGTCGGACAGCTTCAGGTCGTCATAGGTCATGTAGACCTTGAACGAGCTGTAGCCCTTGCGGATCAGTGCCGGCAGTTCATCGGCCAGCACTGCCGGCGTGGGGTCTGCCACGATCAGGTGGAAGGCGTAGTCGATCACCGCGCGGCCTTCCGCGCGGCGATGGTAGTCCGCCACGGCAGCCTTGAGCGAAGCGCCCTTCTCCTGCGCGGCAAACGGGATCACGGTGGTGGTGCCGCCGCACACCGCGGCGCGCGTGCCGGTGAAGAAGTCGTCGGCCATGCGCAGGCCGTCGGGCATGGGCTGGTCGAGGTGGCAATGGCCATCGACGCCGCCGGGCAGCGCCAGCAGGCCATCGGCATCGATCTCGCGCGCGCCTTGCGGCAGCGCGTGGCCGAGCGCGACGATCTGCCCGTTGCGCACGCCGATATCGCAGCGGAAGCGGTCGGACGCAGTGACCACGTCCGCGCGCCGGATCACCAGGTCAAGGCTGTCGTGAGCGGACATCGGCTTACTCCACTTCGCGGAACAGGCGGCCCCAGCCGCGCAGCTCGCGCGTGTCCACGCCGCACAGGCGCAGCGACTTCCACACCACGGTGGAGATGGTGTCGTACAGCGGAATGCCGGTTTCGGCTTCAAGTTCTTCGGCCAGGTGCGCGGCGCGCAGGTTGGTGCAGAAGGTGGTGATGGCCTGCGGCTGGTGCTGGGCCAGGCCGCGCACCATCTCGCGGATGGTGTCTTCCTCGACCTCGGCGAAGCTGTAGTTCACATGCAGGTCCAGGTGGCTCTCCGCCACGCAGTGAAAGCCGCTGCGCTCGTAGTTGGCGATGATGCGCTGCTGCACGTCGTCCAGGTACGGCGTGGCCAGGCCGAAGTTGCGCGCGCCGGTCTTTTCCAGGATCTCGTTGAGCGCAAGCACCGAGGTGGTGGCCGGGATGCCGGTGGCTTCGGTGATCTGCTGGCACAGCGCCTCATCCTTGTCGAAGCCGAGCCAGCCGGAAGACGTGCCGTTCCAGGCGATGACATCGACGCGGGCATCGGCCAGCAGGCTGGCGGCGGCCAGGATCTTGTCCAGGTTGAACTGGCCCAGGGCCTGGTCGCGCAGCGAGATCTCGGTCACGGTGAAGCGCGAGAAATGCGCGCTGACGTTGGGCAGGCCGGCAACCATCGCGCTGGTGATGGGTTCGAGCGCAGTGTTGGAAGACGGCGTCAGCATGCCGAGGCGGATTTGCTTGGTCATTTTGCTTTTTGTCTCAGGAGTGGTTGCGAGGGCCGGGACATTGCCGGCCCTTTCGCGGGTTTTTCGGAGTTCGGTGATCCGACGGGTCTTCAGACCGGGATCTTGGTCTCGTAGTCGATGGCGGTGGAAGCCAGCAGCAGGCCGACGCCAGCCGCGGCGAAGAACATCAGCGCCAGGAAGTACGAGCCGGTGAACTGCACGATCATGCCGACGATGATGGGCACCGTGATGCCACCGATATTGCCGCCCAGGTTCATCACGCCGCCCAGGAAGCCGATCTTGTTGCGGGTGCCGAGCATCGACGGAACGCACCAGAACAGGCCGCACCAGCGCAGGAAGAACAGCGTCGACGACAGCAGCACGACCACCACGATCGGGTCGGTGACGTAGGCCACCGAGAAGATCGAGACCGTGGCCACCACCGCGGCAATGCCGAACAGCGTGCGCATCACCACATTGGGCCGGCCGCCGGCTTCCTTCCACTTGTCGGCGATCCAGCCGCCGATCAGTTCGCCCACGAAGCCGCTGAAGAAGATGATGAAGCTGGCGCCGCCCATCTGCTTGATGTCGAAGCCGTGCACCTTGTTCAGGTAGTTGGGCATCCAGGTCAGCAGGCCGTAGAACACGGTGTTGAAGCACATCCAGCCGATCGCCATGCACCACACCGAGCGGTACTTGAAGAAGTCCAGCGAACGGCCCGACAGGTTGGCCGGCTCGGCGCGGTGTTCATTGGCCTGGGCTTCCTCGATGTAGCGGGCTTCCAGTTCGTTCACGCCGCGGTGCTCGCGCGGGGAGTTGCGCACGTAGTACCAGGCCAGCACGCCGGCCAGCACGGTGCCGACGCCGGCAACGATAAAGGCCAGGCGCCACGAACCCAGCGTGGCGATCAGCCACGTGATGATGATGGCGCCGAGCGCGGCGCCCAGCGGCGCGCCGCCGTCAAGCAGGGTGGCGCCGCGGCCGCGTTCGTTCTGGGTCATCCAGATCGCGTTGAGCTTGCCGCCGGCCGGGTAGATCGGCGCTTCGGCCGCGCCCAGGCCGAGCCGGGTCAGCAGCAGCGCGGTGGCGTTGGTGGTGAAGGCCGCCACGGCCTGGGCAATGCCCCAGAACACGGTGGCGCAGGCGATCACGATGCGCGGCTTGTACTTGTCGGCCAGCATGCCGCCCGGCACCTGCATCAGCGCATAGGTCCAGAAGAACGAGCTGAGGATCAGGCCCTGCATGGTGGGGCTGAGGTCGAACTCCTTGGCGATCAGCGGCATCGCCACTGACAGTGAGGCGCGATCGATGTAGTTGATCGCGATGAGGAACAGCATCATCAAAAAAATCTTCCAGCGAACGGAGGTCTTGGCCTCCGTGACCACTGTCGCCCGGCTTGTCGTCTGCATGACGGCGTCTCCTGTTTTAGTCCTTGGGTGAGGCAGTTCTGTTGGCGTTTTGCGCAACAGGCCGGAGTATAGGATACGTAATCTGTAATTACAACGCGTGTAAGTCATTGATTTTGCGATGTTGCGCATGCACAATTTTGGTATGTGGTAGCCTTGTCGTGGTGCATTTCCCCAATCTGGTGACGTCTGTGACACAAACGCTTTCCCAAACCACGCGCCTGCGCACGCTCGGCATGTCGGCCGAAATCGCCGCCCGGCTGCGCACCATGATCGAAGAGGGCGAACTGCCGCCCGGCGCGAGGATCGATGAACGGGCCTTCTGCGAGACCTTCGATGTCTCCAAGACGCCGCTGCGCGAGGCGCTGAAGGTGCTGGTGTCCGAGGGGCTGGTGCTGCACCGGCAGTACATCGGCTATCGCGTGGCGCCGCTGGACCTGGAGGAGCTGCGCGCCACCTTCGAGACCCTGCACGGGCTCGAGGCGCTGGCGGGCGAACTGGCCGCGCAGCGCCTGGGTGCGGCCGCCATGGCCAAGCTGGAGCGGCGCCACCAGGCCATGATCGATGCGCATGCGGCGGGCCGGCGCACCGACTATTTCCGCATCAACCAGGAAATCCACCAGCTGATCATCGACGGCGCCGCCAATCCGGTGCTGGCCGGCGTCTATGCCACGCTGATGAGCAAGGTGCACCGCGCGCGCGGTGCAGCCAATGCCGATACCCTCCGCTGGCAGGAGTCGCATGAGGAACACGAGGCCATCATGGCCGCGCTGCGCGAGCCCGGCCGGCCGCGCCTGGCGCAGGTGCTGCGCGCCCACTCCGAGAACACCGCCAGGGAAGTCCTGAGCGTGGTGGCGCAGACCCTGGCCGAGGCCGGCGCAACCGGCGCAATCGGCGCCACCCTCAAGAAGTCCGCCTGAACAACCCCTGAAGATAACGACGACGATGAAACTGGTTCGAGTAGGCAACCCCGGCGCCGAGCGCCCGGGCATGATCGATGCGCAAGGCCGCGTGCGCGACCTGTCCGGCGTGGTGGCCGATATCGGCGCGTTGCAGCTGGCGCCGGCGGCGCTGGCGCGGCTGGCGCAGGTGGACCCCGCGTCGCTCCCGGTGATCGAGGGCGCACGCTTTGGCGTGCCCTGGAGCGGCGTCGGCAAGATCGTGGCGATCGGCCTGAACTATGCCGACCACGCCGCCGAGGCCGGCATGCCGCTGCCGGCCGAGCCGATCGTGTTCCTGAAGGCCAACAGCTCGCTGAATGGTCCCAACGACGTGGTGATGCTGCCGCTCGGCTCGGAAAAGACCGACTGGGAAGTGGAGCTGGGCGTGGTCATCGGCAGCACCGCGCGCAATGTCTCGCGCGAAGCGGCGCTGAACCACGTGGCCGGCTACTGCGTGGTCAATGACGTGTCCGAGCGCGAGTTCCAGATCGAGCGCGGCGGCACCTGGGACAAGGGCAAAGGCTGCGACACCTTCTGCCCGGCCGGCCCGTGGCTGGTGACGCGCGACGAAGTGCAGGACCCGCAGGCGCTGGGCCTGTGGCTGGAGGTCAACGGCGAGCGCGTGCAGAAGGGCAGCACCGCCACCATGGTCTTCGACGTGGCCACCGTGGTCAGCTATGTCAGCCGCTTCATGACGCTGCTGCCGGGCGACCTGATCGCGACCGGCACGCCGCCGGGCGTGGGCATGGGTTTGAAGCCGCCGCGCTTCCTGAAGGCCGGCGACACCATGCGCCTGGGCGTGGACGGGCTGGGCGAGCAGACGCAGCAGGTGGTGCCCTACGGCGAACTCTGAGGGCAGGGCAGTGGCATCGCGTCACCCTTCGGGGTGACGCATGCCGGCAGCACTGCCGCGGGCTAATACGCGGTCCGCAATGGTTCCCCATCGATACGCTTTTACACAAAGCGTTTGGTTTCCATACAAAGCGTACGATTAGGGCAACAGTTCCGGTGCTGAAACGGGCCCGATTACATGGTTTTACAGGAATTCGCACGCTTGGCGTTTCGCTCGCGTTTTCTGCGTGAAATACTGGTTGTACAGGTTTCGCCAGAGAGCAAAACACCATGTCTGAGCACGCCCCCGAAATCGAGTCCTATCTCGGCACCACCCTCACGGCGTCCCCCACGTCACCACTCAAGCACCGGTACTGCGCGCTGGCCGACACCCTGGACAGCCGCGCCGAACTTGAAGTCATCCGGCGCAATATCCACCAGCATCCCGAACTCGCCTTCGACGAGGTCCGCACTTCGGGCCTGGTCGCCAGCCTGCTGGAGACGTGGGGCTATACGGTCACGCGCGGCGTGGGCGGCACCGGGGTGGTGGGCACCTTGCGCTGCGGTGACAGCGGGCACAGCGTGGGCATCCGCGCCGACATGGACGCCTTGCCGATCCACGAACGCACCGCACTGCCGTACGCCAGCGTCAATGCCGGCCGCATGCACGCCTGCGGCCACGACGGCCATACCGCGATCCTGCTCGGCGCGGCAAAGCAGCTGGCGCGCACGCGCAACTTTGACGGCACCGTGCACCTGATCTTCCAGCCGGCCGAGGAAATCGGCGCGGGCGGCGGCGCCGAGCGCATGCTGGCCGACGGGCTGTTCGAGCGTTTTCCCTGCGATGCGATCTTCGGGCTGCACAACCATCCGGGCGTGGAGCAGGGCACCTTCCTGTTCCGCTCGGGCCCCTTCATGGCGGCATGCGACACGGTCACCATCACCATCCGCGGCAAGGGCGGCCACGCCGCGCGCCCGCACCAGTCGGTCGACCCGATCCTGGTGGCAGGCAGCCTGGTGATGGCGCTGCAGTCGGTGGTCGCGCGCTATGTCGACCCGAACGAGACCGCGGTGGTGACGATCGGCACGCTGCACGCCGGCCACGCGCCCAATGTGATCCCGGACAATGCGCGCATGGAGATCAGCGTGCGCTCGTTCAACCCCGAGGTGCGCGCATCGGTGGAGAACCGCATCCGCCAGCTGGCCACGTCGCACGCCGAAGGCTACGGCGCGGTGGCCGAGGTCGACTATGTGCGCGGCTACCCGGTGCTGGTCAACAGCGAGCGCGAGACCGAGTTCGCGCGCCAGGTGGCCGAGGAGCTGGTCGGTGCCGGCAAGGTGGTGGACCAGGCCGCGCGCATCGCCGGCAGCGAGGACTTTGCCTACTTCCTGCAGCAGCGCCCGGGCTGCTTCGTGCGGCTGGGCAACGGCGCCAACCAGCCGCTGCTGCACAACGCCGGCTACGACTTCAACGACGAGAACCTGACCGTCGGCGCGGCCTACTGGACGCGGCTGGTGGAGCGATACCTCGCGAGCTGACCGCCATGGCGCCCCCGCTCAGCGGAAGAACGCGCTTGGCGGCACGCCGAACTGCCGCCTGAACATGGTCGCAAACGCGCTCGGGCTGTCATAGCCCAGGTCCAGCGCCACATCCACCACCTTGCTGCCGGCGGCCAGCTTCTCCAGCGCCGCCAGCAGGCGCGCCTGCTGGCGCCATTGCCCGAAGGTCATCCCGGTTTCGCGCGCAAAGCGGCGCTGGATGGTCTTGGGGTCCAGCCCCAGCCGTGAACCCCAGTCCGCCAGCGTCAGCGCCGTATCGGGCGCGCCGGTGATGGCATCGCAGATCTGCCGCAGGCTGTCATCGGCCGGGCGCGGCAGGTGCAGCGGCAGCGACGGCACCAGCATCACTTCATCGAGCAGCAGCCGCATCAGCCGCGCGCCGCGCGTGCCGGGAGCGTAGGGCAGGGGTATGTCGATCGCCGCCAGGATCAGCTCGCGCAGCAGCGCGGAGATGCCCAGCACAGTGCAGCGCTGCGGCAGGTCGGGCGCGGCATCGGGGCGGATATAGGCGGTGCGCATCTGCACCCGGCCGACCATGCGGATCCAGTGCGTGGTGCCGCCCGGCATCCACATGCCGCGCGTGGGCGGCACGATCCACTGGCCTTCGGTGGTGGCCACCACCATCACGCCGTGCACCGCGTGGATCAGCTGCGCGTGCGGATGCTGGTGCGGGTTGGTCACGTGGCCGGGCAGGTAGTCGGCGGCCATGGCGGTGACGGGCAGGGGGCTGCGGTCGAAGCGGACGTAGGGCGGGGGATCGGCGTAGGT
>NZ_JBYTAH010000072.1:0-35578 GCF_058787975.1 Cupriavidus sp. FW305-26 | reverse complement strand
AAGGTCTACCAGCCTCGTAACCGGCGCGCCTGCTATGGCGAACTGATCCAGATCGACGGCAGCGATCACCGCTGGTTTGAGGAGCGCGCCCCAGCCTGCACCCTGCTGGTTTACGTCGACGACGCCACCAGCCAGATCATGGAACTACGCTTTACTCATTCGGAATCCACGTTCACATACTTTGCGGCGACGCGGGCCTATCTGGAGCGCCACGGCAAGCCGGTGGCGTTCTACAGCGACAAGGCCAGCGTTTTTCGGGTCAACAAGAAAGGGGCAACCAGTGGCGACGGCCACACCCAGTTTGCGCGGGCCTTGTTCGAGCTGAACATCGAAGGTATCTGCGCCAACAGCAGCCAGGCAAAAGGCCGTGTCGAGCGGACTCACCTGACCTTGCAGGACCGGTTGGTCAAGGAGTTGCGCCTGCGTGGGATCAACACGATGGAGGCAGCCAATGCCTTCATGGCGGAATTCATCGCCGACTATAACGCGCGCTTTGCCAAGGCGCCGCGCAATGACCACAACGCCCATCGGCCGCTGCGACCCGACGAGAACCTGGATCTCATCTTCGCGTGGCGCGAGCCGCGCTGTGTGTCCAAGAGCCTGACGATTCAGTACGACAAGATGCTCTACCTGCTGGCGGATACGCCAGAGCATCGGAAACTGGCCGGTCGCTATATCGATGTCTATCACTATCCGGACGGCAGAATCGAGCCACGCGCAAATGGCGCCGCCCTGCCCTACACGATTTACGATCGGCTCTCGGAAGTGGATCAAGGCGCGATCGTTGATAACAAGCGCCTGGGGCACGTATTGCAATTAGCGCAATACGTTCAGGAGAAGCGCGACAACACGCGGTCACTCTCTGTGCCTGGCACGGAGGGGGCTCCCCGCAAGCGTGGACGACCGCCCGGCAAGAAGTCGCAGCGCTCGCTGGGCCAGAACGATATGTTGGAAGCGCTGCAACGGTTGCAGCAGCAGCCGTGGCCGCTGAACGGAACGGAGAATTGATTTCAGCTTGACACCTGGAAATTCAAATCCGCCCTGCTGGCATGACGGCCTCACCCTGATCACAACTCTGCCGCTTCAGGCCAGCACCACCGCCCTACGGGAACCCCAAAAAAGACAGAACAAACAAGCTGGACAGACACCGGACAACCGGACATTTTAACTTTGCCGGGACCCGGACATTTCAACTTAGCTTTGACAACTGGTATGTTTTGAAGTGTTGCGCTGTGGCGGCGGTCGGCCACAGTAGTTCAAGGCTTTCCAGGCGATTCTGCGCAACAGATGCGGCGACTACCATCGCGCAACAGCGGGCCATTGGCTTTTTCCTCTGCAAGCCGTCTTTTGACCTTGAAAACCGCTGCATCGGCTCTTGCCAAGGGTCACGCAACACCATCCCGACCCACCAAGAATGCGTCATATGCCGTATAAATCACTTATGGCAGGATGTAGCATGGCGCCCAGGCCGCTTTCGCCGGGATAATTTGACTGGCATTACCTATGCCAGAACAGCCAGGCGAGCGCTGACGAGCCGGTTAAGGCTGACGCCTTGCTCCGCCGCCTGCGTCGCCAAGGAACGATGCAACTCCGGCGGGATGCGAAGCGATAGGACGCCGCTATATTGCTTGTCCGCCAGCGGAACGGGGACTTCTTCGCCGCCGGACTTCATGTCGGCAACGGCTTCCGCCACGACCTGCCGGATACCGGCCAAGGCGTCTTCAGGCGTGGAGGCGAGCCAAGACAATGACGGGAACTCTGCGCATAGCCCGACGTGCTCCTGGTCCTCGGTCGACCAGGTTACTCGGTACGTATAGTGGTCAGTTGGCATTTTTTCCCTCGTGCAGCTTCTCAATCGCCTTCAGCACTTGGTTGGCTTTCCCCTTGTCATTCTGAATGTTCACACGTGGGTCGCCCGGCCAAGGTGTTTTAAACACTGCATGGCTAGTGCCCGATTGCCTGGCGGTACCGAAATATTCTTCGCACACCTTCATGAGGTTCGAAAACCGCACATTGGCTGGCAGGCTCCTGGCGCATCTGCGCCAAGATCTTACGGGTGTCTGTCATGACAGCGTGGTATCAATAGTGCAACCATTTGAAAATCAAAGTGCGCGAACGGCTCAGAACGCCTTACCCGGCAAAACCCAGTCGAGCCGTGCGCGCCGGCCGCGCGGGGCGGTTGAAAGGCGGGTGTTTAACACCGAAGCGAGAACCGCTTGCCTCAAGTGCAGAGGCTCACGCAGCGCCCGGCTCTGCTATACGACCACCCAAGGACCCGAGCTGGAGATGCCGATCGCCGTTAGCGCCGCCGACGGGGTCGCGCCGGCGGTTTGCTTTCGTCGGCCCCCGTTGCGTTCGCGCTCGCTTCGTCCGGTTGCTGACTCCCAACGGCGGACGTCTCCGCGCCCTTGGCCTCCAAGTGAGCACGCAACGCTCTCAGCTCGGCCTGTGCCTCAGCGGCCAGGCTGACCGCTTCGATTAGCTTGTCCCGCGTGGACTGATGCGCGGCGTGCACCTCTGTCAGTTCCTGGCGTGCTTGCCCTTCCCGCGTCTCGGCGCTACTCAAGCGCGCTTCAGCGCGTTGGCGAGCCGCCTCTTCTGCCGCGCGCTGGGCTTCGGCAACGGCCGCGGCCTTCTCGGCCGCGGCGCGCAAAGCCTGCTCGCTCCCCCATTGACCCCGTACCGCGACCACTTCGTCCTCCAGGCGAGACACTGCTTCCAGGCGCAGTTCCGCTTGTGCCAGCGCGCGCCGTACGCGTGCCAACTCCTCCTGTTGGCGTGCCGCCCCTTGCTGCAGACGCTCAATTTCGTCGGCCTGCTCGTTCGCCCTGCCCGCGACGGTATCGCGATCGGTCGTCACTTCCAAGAGCTGCTGCGCCAGGTCGTCTCGCTCCTTTTCAAGCGCTTCGCCGTTCGCTGCCATCGCGGCGAGCTCATTCATCGCCTGCGCCAGGGCGGCCTCCGCTTCGGCGGCCGCTTCCTCGGCGACTTTGGACAACTCGGCGCCCAGCGCGGCAAGGAGGCGTGAATTCGGTTCGCTGAGCTTGCGTGGTGGCCGCTTCTGCTGCTGTTCCTGCCAGGTCGACCAGTACCGATGAATCGTGTTCATGCTGCCGCTGCCCAACCGCTCGCGCACCGCGGTCAGCGTTGGCTTTAGCTGTTGGGCGACCAGCGCCTCGGCAACCGCGGCCACTTGCTCGTAGGTGATGCCCGGACGTGCCATTTCGTATTGCTCGTGCTCCGTTGATATCGTATTGAAAATAATACGATACGATACGAAAAACAAGTACGAAACGACGGTGAAGGGGGAAACGGGTGCATGGCCCCGGCAGACGCCGCCGAGCCGCTCGGCCGCCGAACAGGCTGGGTGGAAAGGCCGCGAGCGGCCAAGGGTCTACCTCGAGACTGGTAGGCGCCCCGTCGCAAGGGGCCGCAACGACCCGAGGTACTCGATTTCCGGCGGAATGGATGCGGAATCGAAAGCGCGAAATCTAGCGCCAACCGTTCGGGCGTCGCTCCTTGACTTCGCGTTGGTGCCGATAGAGTGAAAGCATCCCTTCGACAACGATGCCAATGCTCTCCCACCAAACGCAGCTCCCCCTGTTCCCGACCTCGTCGGGCCGCGTCCATCCCGCCAGCGCGTCGGCGCTACTGCTACTTGCCTGTTCCGGCACGAAGCTCGACCGGCAGGCGCGTGCCATTGACCTCTACCAAGGCGTGATGTACGACTCCTATCGGGCGCACCTGCGACGGGAGGCTAGACCGAATGTCCTGATCCTCTCCGCACGTCACGGCTTCCTGGATCCGCACGCGGTGATCGATCCCTACGACCAGCGCATGACCGCGCAGCGTGCCGACGCGATGTTGGCCGATCTGCCGGCATTCGCGGGATCGGCGAACTGGCCAGCCCAGGTCGGCAAGGTGTTGCTGGCCGGCGGCAAGGAGTACCGCCGTGTCATGCGCGCCGCGCTCGCTCGCCAATACAACACCACGCTGCCGGCCTTTCAGGAAACGACCGGCGGCATCGGCATGCAACGCTCACAACTCGGCGCGTTTCTCGACGGTCTTGCGCCGAGGTTCAACGAGCCGATGGGCCATCACCCCAATGGCACGCCGCTCTACCGGCGCTACGGCTGGATCGAAGCCGGTGCCGTGACTGGCCTGATCTACCGGGCGGCCCCTTACCTGCCCGCCGTCAAGGCCCGTGTGCTTGCCTTGTTCCAAGGCCCATCCGGACCGACCGCCGACGCGGAGGTCGAGGAAATCATCCGCGGTCGCACCAGCATTGGCCCTCGCTGGGTCGGCGTGGCGGATCTTCACCCGCTGCAGGAGGCCGCGTGAGCGAATTCGAAAAAGCGCTGCACCAGGAGGCGAAGGCGCTCAGCGAGAATCTCGATGGCACAGCTGGCCAGCTATTGGCCCTCACGCACGCCGGCTACAAGGCGTGGGCCAAGGAAGGCAATCTGCATTTCCCGGAGCCAAAGCGCTACGCCCTGCTCCACGAGATCCTGCGCTACTGCGCCTACGGGAGTTTGCTCGAGTGCAATCCGACGCAATGGGATAGCCTGCGGGAGATTGCCGAGATGCTGGATGGGCGGTACCCACGTTATGCGTGCACGCGAGCGCGTCTGCGTGCGCGCCGCAACCGCTATGGCAGACCGTGCGTCTAACGTGCCAACGGTGCGTGCCCTGCCACAGCTGCCAGCGATATCCGCCTCGTCCGAGGCGGGCGATAGCCGCCATGTCGGACTGCCCTATCCAACCACGTCCGCCGGATTGACGCTCTCCGCGCGCAGTCGTACGCTGCCAGCTAGCGGCTGGATGTGAAGCTCGATATTCTCTCGACGAGCTCTGGCCCAGCCGGCACAAATCGCGGCTTCTAGCGTGGGGAACAACTGACGCGGCTCCGGTGTGCCGTCTATTTGTAGCGCCCACTGATGTTCGGCCGGCACGACGCTAATACTGTTTGCAGGCATCAGAAGCTCCAAAGATCGCCGCAGGCCATGCCGCGACGCCAGATGCCACCCCGTGGGGGAAGCGTATCACCCCTTGATCGAGCGTGGATCGTTGCCGAAAGAGTTGCGCTCGCGGAGCTGACCGTCCCGACCATGGATCAGCAGTTCGACCTTGTCTTGGTTGGCCTTTTCTGTCCCGGCGGCAATGGCCTCTTCCTCGCTAGGGAAGTGTGACCGCCGTCCGTGCCCTCGAATGCGACCGCCCCAACGAGCGCTTCTTCGCCGATTTTCCCCGCACGCATGGGCGGCCGCCCACGCCGCAGCCGGGGAAAAGCCGCCCACAGGATCGGCACTGAATCGGATGGCCCAGCAAGGCATAAGGCGCGTCAGCATGCCAAGCGAATGGCATTTCCGTACCGGTCGAAGACCGCACCCGGGCATGACGCCCGTCCTGATCGGCGTCTCTAGCCTTCCAGCCAGGCATGCTGATCCCTGGCCGCATCGCCGATCTTGGCCGCATGAGCCGCTGCCTGTTCGAGCCAAGGCGCATGCGCCTTGGGTACGACCAGCATCGTCAAACCCAGGCCGTCCAGCACACGCAGGGCGTGCTCGAGATTGACGCCCTTGCCGTTCTCCAGCTTGGACAGCATGCCGATCGAGACAGCGCAATGCCTTGCCGCCTGGTCAATCGGCATCCCCTCCCCTGCCCGCGTGGCTCGAATGCGCTCGCCCAGTTGGTGAATGGCGCGAATTGTCGCGCGCGAAGGCGGCGTCGGATCAGGTAGTGGTCGCGGCATGGAGGCCCGTCCCGTGAAGAAGAGAGGTCAGCGTGGAAGCTGCTCGTCACGATTGTTTCATGAACGTGAAATTATACTCCACAACGCTGTGGCGGCCCTCTATGCCGAAGGAAACTGGCCAGCCCCGCCCGACAAACTCGTGGCGTTAGCCCATGCAGGTCTGAAGGTGTGGGCGAAGGTCGGCAATCTCCAGTTTCCGCCCGAATAGCGGTATGCGCTGTTACAGGAAATCATGCGCTACTGCGCCTGGGAATGCCTGCTCGCGTGCTGCTTCACGCAGGAGCTCCGCTTGGAGCGGATCGCGGACATGCTGGATGCCACCTATCCACGCTATGCCTGCACCCGCGCAAAACTTGCCGCGCGCCGCAACTGCTATGGCAGGCCGCGGTTCCGAACCCTCTCTTGGAAGCAATACACGCCGCGAAGCGGCGGCACGAGTGGGAGATGAGATAATTTCAGTATATAACAGCGGGTATGGCGCAAATGGACTCCCTCTGGCTCAGCAACCCGACCCAGGCTTATCGCGACTGGCAGGCGCGTGAGGCGGCCGGCGCAGATCGCCGCCCCTTCTCAGCACGCTCGATCGTCCAACATCAGGCAATGTTCGAGCATTTCCGCCGACACGTGATGACCAGGGGCTCGACCATCGCCTCATTTGGCACCGCCGATGTCGACGCGTTCTGGCAGACGACCGACGGCCGGTCGTACTCCCAGGCTACCCGCATGCGGTATGTGAAGCTGCTGGACCGCCTGTGCCGGCATCTGGTCTTCGCCGGCGTGCGGCAGGACAACCCAGCGGCCGCACTTCTCTTTGCTGAGCGCTGGCCAGACGAAGAACCCACACCCCTGTTCCTTGATGAGGCTGAGGATGCGCGGCTACAGGCCTATCTGCTATCGCCTGCCGAGGATCTGGCCGGCTTGCGCAGCCGCGCGATCGTCGCGACATTCCTCGCAACGGGTATTACAGCGGGGGAAGCGCGAGCAGCGCGTTTGAGGGATCTGATTCCGGATGCGAGCCCGCCCTATCTTTTTGTGTCGGCGCACGGCGCACGGGACGCGCACACGGTTCACCTCGCCGACTTCGCGATACCTGTATTGCGGACTTGGTGCGCGCGCCGCTCGATCCTCCCCGTCGAGGGCGACCTACTATTCACGCTCACCCCCGATGGTCGACCGATCACCGACATGAGCTTCGGTCGGATCGTGGCCACAGCACTTGCCGCAATGGGGTTCTCCGGTGCAGAGCCAAGCCCCCGCACGTTGCGCAATACCTTCTGCCGGCGCCATCTCCTGGCAGGCAGCTCACGTGATGAGGTCAGCCGCATGTTGGGGCTGGCCAGCCATCGCACTTGTGACCGAATTGCTGCGACACTGCCGGCAGCGGACGAGCCAATGCACCAAGATAGCTCGCCTGACGCGCCAGCAAAGGCCAAATAAGGAAGATCATGGATATTCCACTGGACACTGTGAAGGTCATTTACCGCCGTGCGATCGACCCAAGGGCGAGCGACGGTGAGGGTGCGGCCTGGTGGGCCGCCGTCGCGGAGGAAGTCATTGCCGTCGTCCGTGCCGAGGACACCGTGGCCGCTGCCAGCGTTATCGCATGGTGGCACCACGACTGGCATGCAGTGGGCGACTCCGCGAGAGCGGCAGCTGCACGCATCCGGCGCGCTTCCCGCGCGCTCAGGATCGGCTGATCGAGCAACCCTTGGCGCGCACACGATATCGGGCCCTCCCTCTTGCATACGCGCCTGCTTTTGCTATTCTTCGCCGGTGCGCCACCCTAAATCGCTTACAGGCGCGCATTTTTTTCTAACCAGACACGACTATGGCCACGAAAGCGAAACCCGTAGCAAAGACTGCAACGAAGACCGCAGCAAAGAAAGCTGCTCCGGCAAAGAAGGCCGCTCCGGCCAAGAAGGCTGCCGCAGCCGCCCCGGTCGCCAAGCCTCTGAAGGACACGTTCAACAAGTCGAGCCTACTCGCCCACCTGGTCACCCAGACCGAGCTGGACAAGAAGACCGTTCAGACTGTGCTGTCCCACCTCGAAAACACCATGGTGAGCGCGATCCATAAGAAGGGCGCCGGCGAATTCACCCTGCCGGGTCTGTTCAAAGTGGCGGCCATCCAGGTGCCGGCCACAAAGAAGCGGTTCGGCAAGAACCCGTTCACCGGCCAGGAACAATGGTTTGCGGCCAAGCCGGCCAGCGTCAAGGTCAAGGTGCGTCCGCTGAAGAAGCTGAAGGACGCCGCAGCGTAATCGCGACGATTCCCGCGAACAAAAAAGCCCCGACTCGCGATTTCGGGGCTTTTTTGCATTGGATCCCTACTTAGAAGGGCGAGGGCTGCGGCGTAGCAACTTGCCGCCATGCCAGCCCCGGTTGCCGGCAGGTCCTCGAAAAGCACCTCCGCAAGCGCAACGCATCGATGTCGTACTCAAGGGTTAGCCCGAGGCGATCCTTGTATGAAGTGCGCCGGGCGATTTCATCGCGCCCCATCCCCTTCAGGCATCCATACTGCGTGTAGACGTGATCAGACAACGCAAAGCACTCAGTCAGATTTCGCCATTCCTTCCACACGGGTAGGGCAAAATTTCGGAGGTGCCATCGAAGTCTCGTCGTCGCCATCCGAAAGAGATGGTCGATGACTTCGCGCTCCGTTAGCTTAGCTTGCATCTCGCTCATGCCTGTGCGGTCGTCACGGGGAAGCCAAAGCTCAAACGTCGGGTCGCCCATCACGGTAGCGATCCCGCGATGTGTTCCATGGCCTTTTCTATGCAGTCAGTCCCGGCACGCGGCAAGGGAAGGATCATCCGGCGCGACACCGTTCGTGACGGCCATTGCACGATAGCGCCTGATTTAACGTGTGCCAACGCCAATCGGTCGCATATCCCGGCGCGTTCGCGTAAGCGTCGTCGGTCGACCACAGTCGCTCGCAACGTCGTGCGTTGCCTGGCAGCGGACCTATATTGACCCGCTACACGGTGTTTGAACTGTCGGAAATGCGGCCACTCGAACGGCTAAAAGCGGTTCGCTTGACAGGGGATTCTACCGGCTACAATACGGTCCAGGTAAGCAAATTCGGCGGGGGGAAGAGAATCACTTATGCGGACAAGCTTGTCACCGGACTATCAAATTGACGCCCCGGAAACGCGTGACAGGGTGATGCATTTCCTCAATGGAATCGGGGTTCCTGCCCGATACGAAGACGGCGCAACCGGCTTCTCCGAAGGATGCTGCATCGCGCAGGGTGCGCTACATGTAGATCCTGCGTGCCGGATTTCGACAATTCTGCACGAAGCGGGGCATCTGGCCATTACACCACGGCGCTTCCGATCACTTATGAACGGAAACCTCTATGCAGGTCATCGCGAAATGCTGAAGGTCGTCGATGAGGCAGGTGTGTATCCGGACGATCCCCTCTATCGTGCAGTCATTCAATGCTCGGATCCAGAAGCCACTGCATGGGCTTGGGCAGCGGGTACCGAATTGGGGCTGCCCGGCGAAGAGATTGTTCGAGACGACGAGTACGGTGGTGATGGTGAGGCAATCCGGCTGGCGCTGCAGATGCGCGCCTACATTGGAGTACACGGACTCGCTCACGCCGGCTTTTGCGCGATTCGCGAGCGTAACGGTGTCGCTGCCTGGCCGCGCCTGCATTTCTGGACGCAAGAAGTTGGATTTCCGGAGTACGTCCCAGCTGGAGAGTAAGGGCAAGAGTTGAACTATGAAAACACCAGGCAAACCTTGTGCATCGTGTCCCTGGCGTCGCGCTGCGGGTGCGGGAGACATTCCAAACTTCGATCTCGAGCTGGCCGAAAAGCTGGCTGATACATGCCCTGACCACCGGGGCATGGGGCCGGACTTTGGAGCCAGTATCTTTGCGTGTCATCAATCCCGGCAAGGAGAGGAGTTCGCGTGCGCTGGATGGCTGGCGAAAGTCGGACACCGCCATCCCGCGGTGCGCCTGGCAGTGGTCTCCGGTCGGCTTGATCCAGCAGCACTAGAGCCTGGCGAGGACTGGCCGGAACTGCATGACAACTATCGGGAAGTGCTGGACAAGCTGCGTGCGACGTCGAATTTTGAAGACGAGGCCAAAGGAGATGAGTCGGCAGTCAAGATCGGGGGATCCAACGCCAGCGTTATTCAGCATTGCCGCCCCGTGGGATCGCCTCACTCTTCAACGGGGCAAGCAGCACGCGCGATTGACGGCACGCCTACACGAATGACGATCCAAAGTCGGAAAGTTGTGGCTTCTACAAAATCTTTGGAGAGTCAGTAGCCGTCTCAATACCCAGCGCTAACTGGTGTTGGTGTGCTCAAACGAGCGCTTACGATAGTCTCGCCGTCAACCTGAACTGGTGTTTGCCGTGAGCCGCTCGTCGCGCTTGCCCCTTTTCCTGTCAACCGCGCTGCTTCAGGACAGCCGCGCGATACCGGGAGCGCAGTAGCAGATCCGGCACCGGCGCGAGGACCTCCGCCATGAATTGAAGCTCGACGCAGGAATCGGCACCGTGTTCCCGTACCGCCCGATCAAATGCGGCCTGCGCCGCTTCCAATTGCGTCTTGACGCGGCACACGCTCAGGCGGCGGCAGCTCTGGCTCCTCGAACATCATGAGCCTCAACTGCTGTGCATGCGCGACCCAACCTCCAACAGATGCCAATGGAAGGTCGTAAGGAAGGCATCCACGCGATCAATCTCATTGCTTGGTCCCCGTCTCATCGACGACTACAACCGTGGTGGCCCACAGAAAACGACTTTGTAGTGTTTGCCCCCCTTGTGGAGCAATACGGGCTTACCGTCTTCGACTCCAGTCCTAGATGTCGCTTTCGCTTCTAACTCATCCCCCACATCCAATCCATCGCTCGCACCCATTGCTCTTATCCGTTTCGCGGTACATCGGCTTCGATCGCAGCATCGTCATCGCAAGCGCTCTTCGTTCCACTCTAGAGCCTCTAGTGCTTCCTCCCCTGCCAGCGATGGACTGAGCGTGACTTCTGCTTGCCACATATCGCCGCTGTCCCGGATGAAAATGAAACCGGAGTCGGACAGCATCTGCGCCGCAGCTGATACCTTCTTGCGCTTCAGTTCCTGCGTTTCCACGCACTCTTCGAGTAGCCGCCGCGCATGTGGCCCCATGGCGCGCAATCGCATCGCCGCCGCGTGCGCATCGGCTTCGGTCTCGTAGTGCAGGAGCATCGCTCTTTTCCTATGTTAGAGCGGCAGACCGGCGACCGAGTACAGCCGAACCGCCGAACGTGGGATGCCAAAGCGCTCAATGGAATCCTCAGTCTGGAGTGGCAGTACCATCAGCCGGTGCATGAAAGCGCCCCCGCTGGGATCGACGTGTGCAAACAGCCTCTCCACAAGTTCCCGGTTCTGCAGCGGCTCATCCACGACCACAATATCAGCACCGTTAAAATCGAACATCGGGTAGTGACCTACCGTAGCACCCCGCACCTTGCCTTCGAAATCGACCTCAACCTTCTCACTCATCAGTAGCGTCTGGCTGTCGGCATACGCAACTCGCAAGCCATCTTGTGCACGTGTTTCTTCCGTCCACTGCTTCAACGACAAGGTCTTTCCCGTTCGGCACCGACCAACGATTCCAAGAACCTTCACTGTTCCAAGACAGTCGCTCACAAGAGCTGCCACTATCGCCGGTGTCAGGATGACGTTGTTCAATTTCTTTTCCGTCTCAAACGTTATCGTTGGTCACGAAGTCCAAGAAGAACTCGAACCACAACCCTTCCTGGCCATCCGGCAGGCTCAGCGGATACTGATCCGGCTTCTCAACCACGCGCGCGCGGTAAGCCTGCTCGAATCGCTCCACATCGCTGCGCAGCTCGGCGATGAAAGCATCGAGGGTCTGTGCCATGCTTTGCTTTTCCGTTATTCAGGGTGGAAATCTTGCGAGAGCACGTCATCAACAGCCCAAGGCAACGCTTCCGGGAAGACATCGAGATCCAGGCCGGTCTCATTGCTCGCGATGCTGCGGGCCTTTGACCATACGATGTCGAGCCACGCAGCATCGCTGAACTTACCCCGCAAGCTTGGGGCTTCATTCAGCACGTAGGCAACTTCCTTGCGCTGTGTGCGAATGTTGAACTGCCAACTCTTGCTGCGGCGGGAAGGCTGAAACTGCCACTTCAGCAGGTGCGCCAGCAGCACGGACATGCGGCTTGCCAATTCGCGTTGTTCGCTCTTGCCCACGTCCTCGATCTCGTCTGCAATGTGCCGAACGTCGATGGCCGACAGCTTGCCCCCACGCAGCAGTGCGGCCTGCTCGCCTGCCCAGGCCACCACATCCTTCTCATAGGCCGTACCCATGACGGCTCCATCAAATGTGGCTTAATGCCAGGTGCACACGTGCACCACGTCAAGCGCGCTCGCTTGGCTTCCCGATCGTCTTCCTGGCGTGATTGATGACCGCATCCGGGCAATTACGCCGCCGCGTACTGTCCGGTGCTGCCAGATATGATTTCCAAGTGGACAGGGAAATCGGAAAGGCTTGCCCCTTGTTGACCAACGCCAGCGCTTCCACCTGGGTGATGCCGGCTTGCACGATCAGCGCACGCAGCTCCGCGCCGTTATCCTCTTTGACTTCGTTCATAACTTCGCGCTTAGGTGCACTTGTGCACCAAGAATAGCACACGGCTCTCCCATGCCGCCTTGGAGCCGTCCGAGCTATGAAAGCTGGGCCCCTCACCCATGGTTGCTCCAGTTTTCTGTCAGAAGAAATGGAAAAGCCGGTCCCTTTCGGAACCGGCCATGGATTGAAATAGAGAAGGCGATTACGCCCCGGCAGCAAGCGCCGTGACGTCGATCATGCCATCGGCCTCATCAACCAGCTCCGGCGTCTGGGAGATGAAGAATTCCCGTTCATATCCGCCAACCCGCAACACTTCACGCTTCATCTTCATGAAGGCGCGCTTGCGCTCCGGATCCAGCGGACCGTCCGCTTCATCAGTGAACAGCGTCTGAAAGGACTGCCGCGCGTGTTGCGCCCGATACAGGGCGATACCGCGCGTCAGGCATTCGTTGATCCACACCTTCTGGCCGCCGCTGATCACGGAAAACTCCTTCGAGCTATCGTTATCGGCATCCAGTACCGCAATCGAGAACCCCTCCCGGGCTTCCCCGCTAGCCAGCGTCGTTTGCGTCCGGATCGCGATTGTGAATCGCGGCCCATAGCAGGCGAGCAGCAAGTCATTGACGATGCCGGTAATGGCTGGCCCCGCATCATCGATCGACAACGCGATCACGCCGTCGTTGCCGAGCCCCTTGCCGAGCAGCTTCCACTGCGCGATTTCGTCGGACAGGCGTTGCACCTGCGACTCAAGCCCCGGCAAACCACCAAGCTCCCGCTCGATCCGGTCACGTTCAGTGGCCAGCGCACTTTGACGGCGGATCAATGTTTCGATCTTGCCGTCGGCCGCGCTGACCCCTTCCCGGACGCCCGCAATGTCGCGGTCGAGGTCCGCAATCAGGCCCGTCACATCGGTTACGGCCAGCGTGTCAACCTCTCGTTGCATCACAGCCAGCTGGGATTCAACATCCTGGAGATCCCGGACGAGCCGGTCCTTCCGTTCAGTCTCCTCCTGCGCCAGGGCTGCCAGGTCGCCCCGTGCCTTCCCAAGCGCAGCGGCGGCGGTGTCAAGCAACGGTCTCTGAGCCGCCAGGGCAGTCAGGCGTTGAAGCTGCTGATTGTCTCGCGCGATGTCTCGCTGCAGGGATGCCACCGCTTCACGAGCCGCCGGCAGGCGCTGCAATGCCGCGTCCATTGGCCTCAGGGCTTCCTGCTTATCCCTGTAGCTGGTACGCAGATTGGTCACCACGATAGCCTGGGCTTCGTACTGGCCTTTGGCCTCGCGGGCTTGCGCAAGCAACGGACACTGGCTGTGCATTGGGTGGCCGCTGCAAGGCACGGTATCCATGACATCGGTCTGGGCCTTGAGGGTCCGCGCCAGCTGTGCCGCCACCGAGCCGCGCTGCTCCATCCCGCGCAGCTCACTTACCAGCCCCGCATGCCGCGTCGCAAGCGCTTCGACTTCGGCCAGCTCCCGCTGCCGTTCGGCAAGTTCCGCTTGCCGACGGCCAAGGGCCATCTGCACGCCATCTTGTTGCGCGCCCGCGGCGGTGATCGCCTCGGATTGCGCAAGGGTTGCCTGGCTCGTCGCCAGGGTATGCTCAAGGTCCCGCTGCCGCGCAGTCGCCTTCGCAATCGCCGTGCGATCGTCCATGGCAAGCTGCTGGCCACGTGCCATCAACTCCCGCTTGCGCTGATGCAACTCGCGCAACCGGGCTTCAGTGCCGGCCGATGCCGCCTGCTTGGCAGCCAGCGTGGCGCGTTCCTGCTCCAGCTTGCTGCCACGGTTGAGCCGCTCCGTACGATGCGTCCGCTCAGCAGCAAGGGCCTGGTCGATCTCCTGAATCTCCCTGGTCATCGCTGCCACGGTGTCGCGCTTGCCAGACAGCACAAGTACATCCCGCTGCAGCCCATCCAGAGCACGGCTCAGCGCCTTGGCCACGTCGCCCGCTTTCGCGGACAGCTCGCGCAGGTGATCGATCCCGAGCAGCTCGGCGAGCAGCTTCTTGATCTCGGCGGGCTGGTAGCTTGCCAGCGGCCGCCGGTTCTGCGCGGAAAACACACTGGTGAAGAAGGCTTCGGCCGATCCCAGAACCGAGTCAAGGCAGCGGCCGTACGTGTCGGCCTTGCCATCGGAAACGGTGCCGTCAGACAGTTGCACCGGGCTCCAGTCGCCCGTCGCGCTCTTCTCGAACAGGTAGTACTCCGCCTTGCGGCTCTTGCCCGGGTTGCGAAACGCGAATGCCGACCGGTAAACCTTGCCGCCGTGCTCCCATTCCAGGTCCTTCTCCGCGCGCGGGGCACAGAGGTGGTCCCAGTACGAGAAAGCGTCGGCCGACATCTTCGTTGCGTGGCTCGGCATGAGCGGATACGGATGCAGGTTGTCCATGATCGTGGTCTTGCCGGCGCCGTTGGGGCCGACAATTGCAATCAGGCCAGCCGGCAGATCGGTCAGATCCACCGTAACGCTGTCCCGGTGCATGCCATCGCGGATACCGTGGAAGCCGGCGAGGGTCAGTTTCAATGGGCGCATTCGAGGACCTCCGCGCCAAAGGAGTGGAGATAGTCAGACGGGAGCTCCATGGCGCCGCCATCAAACACCGGCATCTCGGCCGCGGCCGGCACATCCTGCTCCGGCTGGCCCGCGATTGCGCGTTCGACCGAACGCACCGCCGCCGCAAACTGAACTCCGGCCATTTGCAGAAGCGCCTTCCAGTCGTCCAGGCCTGTCATGGCCCTGAGCTCCAATGCGCTCCACTGTCCGGCAAAGCCGTTCGAAAAAGACCAGATAACGTCTTGCAGCTCCTTGGACGGTGCCACGGAGTACCAGGTGTTGCCACCGTCGGTGGCAATCGCCATGACCAGTATGTGATCGCGCTTGGCAATCACTGCGCCGCGGCCGCGGCCGAACGGCTCATACATCATGCATTGCGTGAACTGGTGGTTCTCGCACAACCGCTTGGCCAGATCCGTGCGGGTCATGGCACTTTCCTCAACATGGAGCCACTTCGGACCGGCGTGATAGAGAATCATGTTGCACTCCAGGGTAGGACGGAGCGCGCCCCGGACGGGAAGCACCACGTCTGGGTAGATAGAAAAGAAATGGATACTGCTGGTCGATGCGTCAACGACGCGGGTGAAACCGGGTTTCGACAGCCACTCACGGCTGTCGGAACAGGGCTCGCATGTTCAGAGGGTTAGGCGGGTTGCCCCGCGAACAGGTCATCGGTGAGCCAGTCCATACTTGACTGGTCGGCCAGCGGCGCCGACGCGAGAACCGCCACGGGGTCCGGGCTCGGGTCGGAGCGTTCAACACCGCTTGGTGTCACTTCCGCTCGGGGATGCTCATGCGCACCAGCCTCGCGCAGTTGGGCGAGCACGCCGTCCGCGATCGACTGTGCATCGAGCGTTTCCAGCATGGTCAAACGGTCTACCAACGGGGCAGTGTCAACGCCGGTCAGCTCACCCCAGCGGGAGAGCTTTTCCGGCAGACTGGCCGCCCGGCTGATGCCTTCAGCGCGGCTACGCACGGCCGGCAAGACGCGCGTCTCGATCTTGACCTCGGCGCTTTCTCCGAACAGCGCTAGAACCGCGTCACGGTCGACCAGTTGACGATGCTCCTCGTTGACCGTCCAACGAATGCGCACGAACTTCTCAGCGGCTTCCATGGCAATGTCGGCGAGCCTTGCCATGTCCGGCGGGCCATCGAAGTCCACACACACCGTCGCGCGTGCAGGCGTGGCCACCAACGAGGCCGTGGCATGTCCGGGGGTCACCTGCCACTGCAGGTATCCCTTCTCCCCGATCTCGCCGTAGTGGAATCGCCCGATGGAGCCGGGATATGCCACTACCCTGCCCTCCCGCTCCCATTGCTGAGCGCGGTGGATATGGCCAAGCATGAAGGCGTCACACTCGGCCTCGAACAGCGCGCCAATGGTGAACTCATGGTCGAAGCCGGCCATGGGTACGCCGTGCTCGGTCTGGCAGCCGTTCACCGTGCCGTGCGACACGCCGACCGTGCGCACGCCCCATGACCGCCATTGGCGATTGATAGCGCCAGCCGCGGCCAGGTAGTGGGCAAGCTGGTCGCCCACCGCCGTCGCTGCGTTGGCCACGCCGGCGGCAGCAGCCAGTACCGCCTTGTTGACGGTCGGCACGCAGGTGAAGACCACTTCGGGCATGCCGTGCTGGGCCATCAGCACGTCGATTTCCGCGGGCGAGAAAACCGGGCCGTCCGACGGTACAAACTGCCCCGCGCACAGCGCGACCTGATGGATGCGATCGGCTACGTATACGGGATGGTGCGCACCGATGAGTCGGAACAGGTCCAGCGTGCCCGGTGGCTCATGACTGTAAGTGCCCTGCAGGAGCAGGACGGGCATGTGGGCCGACAGCCGGTGAATCTGCCGTGCGAGCGCGGACAACGCTGGCGTGTGCGCGTCAAGACGATGATCGGTGGAATCTCCCGACACGACCCCGACGTGGCAGCCCGACGCAATCGCATCGTCGACCGCAAAGCCAAAGCAATGGTCCGCCTCGGCCAGATGGCTGGGCGAGTAGTGCAGGTCTGAGAAATGACCCAGACGCAGGCTTTCGCCTTCGTTGAGCATGGAACCTCCTATGGATAGGGAATGTGCCGCCGGATTGGCCAGCGAAGCGAAAGGAAGCATGGACACCATCGGGCGTCCATAAGTCGAGCCGGCACGCAGGCCAGGCTCAGGGAGAGATCTCGGCGGCGATAGCCTTCACCTGCTCGCGGTATGCGACCGGGTTATTCGCCAACGCAATGCGCATGTCGTTCACCACCTGCCGAACCGCTTCGGGCCGCTTCGTCCATCCGGCGCCAAAGCTGTTCTGCAGAAATACACGCAGATCCATGCGATCCTGCTCGTTGCCGAAGCCGAGGCGCCCGGCGAGCTCGTTGAACTCCGCGGCCAGGTCTTCATCGGCCGCGTGCTGGGCCTGCGCGTCGGGCAACGCACGCTCATCCTCTGGCGGAGAATCGCCTGAAGACTCACGCTGCTGCGACACTTCCGGTGTGCCCTCGAGCGCTGCGATCGCGTGTTGCGCGGCTTCGACATGCGCGAGCTCCGGCCGATCGGAGCCGTCAAGCAGCCCGGCCAGATCGAGATCCGCATCGAGGGTGATGAGCCACTGCATCTGCCGAACCGGCTTGCCGGATTCAGGCTCGATCCGGCTGATCTCGACCTCCTGCTTGCTCAGAAAGAACTGGACCCCGACCAGACGCCCACGTGCCAGCGCGACAGTCTGCATGGCCGCGTGCGCCTTCTGCAGGACATAAATTGACGTTGTCGGCAATTCGATCAAGCCCAGGCCCCGAGTGCTCGGAACTGCGAACAAGAACGAGGCAGACAGATTGCAGAAGCCTTGTTGGTACTGCGGGCAGCTGTGTGGATCGCACCGGCCGTCCGGGATAGCATCGTCCTGACGGAGGATGACAGGTCGACCACCCCACACGCGCTTCGCACGATTGGCTCGCGCATCGCGTTGCACCAGCGCGTAGGTCTTGCAGTAGCGCAAGCCGTCCGGTCCGTACTCCGAAAAGAACTGCCTGCCGCTGGCCGTGTACGTCACCAGCTCATTTGGCATGTTGCGCAGCCAGTCATCGAAGGCGAACACCACGGGGAAGCGCCATAGCTTCAGGCCATTGCCATCGCCGCGGTCTTCGCCGTAGCGCTGTAGGATGTCGTCGGCTACGGCAGGATTCGCGAAGTCCGATCCTCGACAGGTAAACCATGGCACGTTCTTCGGCACGAGGGCGTTGCGCAATTGGGTCTTGCGCTCGATCTGGATGCCGATCGACTCAAATGAATGCCCTTGGGCAAGCATCGCGTCATGGATTCGCACGGCTTCGGGATTCTCCCGGGCCTTGCGAGTCAGGACTTTGATTCCCGGCCGGATCTTGCCGATGATAGGCGGCCGCATGGGCCGCTCTTCTAGAAGGCTTCTCGGTCCGTCGAAGCCGCTGTAGGTAATGGGTGCATGCATGCGTTCATTCTCCTTTCTGAGAGAAATCGAACGACGTTCGCCCGGATGGACGCACCATGCTCCCGTAGGCGCAAGGCTGTGTCTGCCCCGCGCTGGGTCGTTACGGTGGAAAGGAAGGCCGCACGAGCGGCTTCCGGAAGACTTGCGACGTGTGCCGCCTCACAAAGGTTGCGCCAGGCTGCCGGCATGTCCTTGTACATCGGACGCCGACGAACCAGCATTGCCGCGATGGCGGCGGAAATCTCGGAATCGTGGTGCATGACATCTCCCCGAAACAGGCTTCTCACAAACAAAGAAAGCCCGCGTCCCGGATGCGCCGGAGAGCGAGCTTTGTTCGAGAGACCTGCATGCCACGCCCCTTCCGGGGGCGTGGCACTCAGGGAGCAGCGTGCTAATCGCCCGCCGCTCATGCTGAGGACGTAAAGTCGTCCTCGTGCAGCATGGTCACGCTGCACAACAACCCATTTCGCGAACCCACAGGTTCGGCCGCAGGTTCACGGATCGGCTCGACGTCAGCCGTTCTGCCTAGGAGGGGCCTGGAGAGAGACGCCACATGGTCCCAGGCTCGAACGGTGTCCAGCGTGCACTTATGAAGAGGCACAGCGAAAGACGCGTATTACGAGCTGATGAGGGAAGTGTTCGGCGAAAACACTTATCACAAGGAATATCCACACCGGTAGCCAGCCGGTCGGCGCGTGCGCAAATGGCACGACTTGGAGCAGAAGATGGACTCGCCAGGAGTCAGGGTCGATGCGTCAGTGACGCGAGGTGTGAGTGAATTGTGGCACATCAGCACCCGGAAAAAAGTCAGAAAGCTCGCCAATTATGTGTCGCTTTCTCCAGGCATCTGTGCAGCGTTGTGTCTCAGAATGCCTGCTGAGAGAGATCCCACCACATGGAACATGGCCGAACCTTCCCATCATCTGCCCGATGGCGAGCCGCATCCTATACCGCTGATATCGTCGCGGGACGCGCCTTCTGACACCACCGCATCCGACGCCGGACCCAAGCCCATCCGGCGGATGCTCAGCGAGGGACGCGTCGCAAAGATCGTTCCTCAAACGGACAGCGGCACAGAAGTGTCCTACTGCACCGACTTCGTACGGAACTTCCTGCGCAGCGACTACAACTTCATCACGTCGAAGTTCTCGGTGGCCAGCAAAGGCAAGATCCTCGCCCTGGACGAGGCCTTCCGAGCGGCGCAGGAATGGATGGACGCGAGGCTGCAATGGATTGAGCGGCAGCCAAGGCGCCATCTCAGCCTTAGATTCGACCAACGGCAGCTCGTGGTGACACACTCGCTAGCCGGACGGCTGATCCGACTGCTTAACCAGCACGACAGACTCTTCCACCGTGCGCTCGGGGCATACATGGCCCAGTCTATTACCGACGCTGAGAAGGACGAGGCGATTTTTGGCGCTGCCAGACAAATCCGTGCGATCCACCGGCTTTGCATCCCCGACAACGACTGCTTCTCCCCCGACGGAAAGCTGATCGATCAAGCCTGAAACCTGAAAGACAGTATGGACATCAACGAAATCGAACGCCTGCACGCGCACTATGCGGAGCCGCCCGTCACGATCGAACTGGCCCCGTCCGGTGCCGCCAGCCTTAGCGCCTCGTCGGCGCTGCCCCCAACTCACACGCCGTCCGGGAACGAGGCAGTGCCTGCCTGGGCGCGTATCAAGCCGATCCATTGGCGGGGCCTTGGCATTGTGCTGATTGCCGTTCTCGCCTTCGGCGGAGGTCGATGGCTCGCGTCGGGCGACACGCACAAGCGCCCCGAGTCGTCGACGGCTGCCGCTTTGCCAGCGGCCATTGGACCAGCCGAAGATGGCGGCCACGAATGGCCCGCGTCGCAGCCAAGCGTCGCGCAGCCAGCCGCTGCTGAGCCCACGCCTGTCCCCTCGCCGTCAGCTGCGCCGGCCGTGTCCGCGCCCGCGCCTGCGGCGAGCTCAGCAGCCGCTGCCGAGAACCGGGCGAAGCCCCAAGCGCCCAAGGCGCAAGTCCCGAAGCAGAACATGGCTGCGCCGGCGCCCACCAGGCTGCAACCGGCCTCCCCCCCACAGACCGCGCAGGTAACCCCGGCATCCAGCCGCGGAAACGAGATCAAACTGTTCTGATTCCCGACATGACCCAGCAAAGAACCTTCAGTTTGATTCAGGCAGGACTCAGTATCCACGGGCACGTGGCCTGCGATCACGGCGTTAGCTGCTTTGGCCTGGTCGATGGCGATTTGCGTTCATCCCGAGGCTTGGTCCATATCGGTGCGGAAGGGCTGATTCGCGGCACCGTTGAAGGCGATCACGTGCTGATCGATGGCACCGTCGAGGGAGATGTGGCGGCCCGGATTTCCTTGCATATCAATGGCCGCGTGAAAGGCCGGATTGCCTATGCCGGTACCATCCGGCTTGGTAGCTCTGCAGCCCTGGAGGGGACTATCTCGCGGATTCCCGCTCTCACCTATGGCGACGGTCCGGAGGCGACAATCACAGCCGCCGCGCCGACGGCGGAGGCCGAGCCGGCGGTAAAAGTATGAGCATGCTCAAAGCAATTTTCCGGAAAGCTCGCACATAAACGGCGTCTTTCTGCCAAAACCGGTAAAGAACAAGGGCCCGACACGCAGACGCGTTGGGCCCTTTCCTTTCTCATTCGCGCAGTTCTCGCATGCTCACCATCTCTTCGATAGTAAAGAGATTTCGGACCGTGATCCACGGTCCCCGGTAGCCTGGCTCGTCAATGAAGGCCACAAGCGGCACGCGGCCGTCAATGATGCATTGAAACGTCCTGGCGCCATGCGCCGAGTCTTCGATCGCGTATTGCTTGCCGTGGCGCAATTCGAACGCGACATTGCCTTGCGGCAATCGCATGCCCGCCACCGCAGATTGCACCGGCATTGCAACAATCGGGAGCCAGTCGTCAAACGGCAAGAAATTTCCGTTGCGGACAACTGAAAACCACTCGTCGACACGCAGCGCCATGCCATGCTTCGGCAGGCGGTCGACGTCCATCACAAGAAGCTGGGGCTCCAAAGCTCGCTCTTCTGGCGTCCCATGCCGGCAACACGCGCGCCGCCTTTGGCAACGGTCCAGCCGCTCACTGCGACTGGCACCTGCCGTTGTTTCGGCTACGCGAATAGTCCGACCACATGCTTCGGATTGGGCAATGCTTGCTGACATAGGAATCCAAAAAAGAAAAGCGCCGGGGCTGGAGCCTGCTACGACCACTTCGGTATCCACCATCGGCACGTCTGTGGCTCGCTTGAGGGGTTACATGAGTTGACAGCTCAGTAGTGACTTCGTTCCGCAGATAGTGCCCCGGCCGTAGCCAGGGCTTGGGTCAAACGATGACCTCTACGCATTCACCGAAAGGTGGTGCGGCGATGCGATCCAACGGCGTGACTGAAGCCCAGAGGGCTGGATAGGCAGGCGCCGCGGCAGGGAATGGACCGTACAGGTCGGTGAGGTAGACAAGGAAAGCGGGCTCGATGCCCTCCTGCTCCAGCCATACGAATGGCGGCTTAAAGCTGGTCCCCCCGCCGCCCTTCAACGGCCGGAGATCAACCACCTCGTCACGCTCGAAGATCTGGACCTGCGTGACCCGCGTATCGCAATCGATAACGATGAGCCGGGCCGGCTGCAGGTGTTGGTGCACCGCAATAATCTCCGCCGCAAACTGCCGCTGCGTCTCGTCAAACACCGAGCCGCTGGAGTCTCTGACGAACACCGCGTCTCCGACCGCTTCCGAGTACAACGACGGCAGGTAGAGACCCAGATGCGCATAGCGACGGTTGGGCACCTTCCAGCTGTAGTCTGACCTGGCCGCCTGGGCGGCGAAGCGGTGCAGCACCGCTCGCCAATCGACGGACGGACGTAGCGCGGCTTCCACCAGGTGCTCAAGGTCGCCAGGCAACGCGCCGCGCATCTTGGCCGCTTTCGCAGCCTGATTCACAGCTACGCGCCATTCGCCCTCTACCGCCGGCCGGTCGGCGCCCGTGTATTGCCGCACCTCGCCACATCCTGTCGACGGTGGTGCTGGCTGCTGGCCACTGGCTTGCGGTGACGGTTCAGTTCCCGAGCCGCTGCCAGCCTCGGCATCCGGCTGCTGCGACGATTCTTCCTGTCGCAGCATCGCGTAGATTTCCTCCGCCGACTTGCCCAGGTATCGCCCATCCAGCAAGACGCCCTGAGGCAGCTTGAACTGGGCGTTGAGCACCAGCGGGTTCACCGCGTAGTCACACGCGCGGTTCCACCGCTCCTGATCCCGCGCCCCCATGCGCCAACAATGGCCATTGGCCACGTGGAGCACTTCGTGCGCGAGGACGCCCCGCAGCTCGAGGTCATCCAGGGACGCGACATACGCTGGGTTGTAGCCCAGGCGCACGCCATCGACCCACAGGCTCTGGCAGGCAGGATCCTCAACGAGGGCCAGACGCAGGGCCAGCGCACCGAAGAACGGTTGCGATAGCACCAGCGCCGCGCGTTGCTTCACGATTCGCGCATGCATGGCAACCTCACGCAGCAAGCAATTGCAGCATGGGCATGTCGCTCTGCTCGCGCGTCATCGCCGGCGGCGGGCCACCCATGAATGCGGCCATCTGCGCTTCGATTTCCATCGCGCGCTCAGCCACATTCAGCCGCAGCAGCGGGTCATCCTTCAGCTGCGCTCCGGTGTAGCAGGCAAGCTGGTCCTGGGTCGTGGCGAGGAGGTCCGCGAGCACGGGGTCTTCGGAGAAGTTCAGCTTCGGCAGTAGCGTGCTCAGCTCGCGCACCTTGTCGGCCACGTCAAGCCGCACGTTGCCCTCCCCGTACAGGCGGTTGGCGAAGTGTTGCACGGCCTCATACAGACGGCCGACCAGGTCATTGTTGGCCGTTTTCACAGCTCCCATGACCCGCGCATCCATCTCATCGCGGATGCCTTGCAGCACGTCGGGAGGCAGATCGATGCCGAACTGGCTAGCATCGGGGAAAGGCAGCACGGAGAAGCGGATACCGAACTTCTTGCGCAGCTCTGCCTCGGTCGGATAATCCGCCTCGTCGAAGAGACCGTTGAGCGCGACGCGCGCTTCGTCCTTCAGACGAGGATAGTCGGCCAGAAACTGTGCCTTGGCGCCGTCAAACTCGTCCCGCAGGGCACGCAGCTTCTCCGCGACCTCCATATAGACAGTTGTCGGCAGCAGACGCACGCCCAGCTGATCGTAGTCCAGTGAGTGGCTATCGAACAGCGAGCGTGCACGATTGCCGATGGCGCAGACCTCCTTGTAGGACGTTGCACCGTCGGTCAGTAGCCGCTTGTTGAAGCGACCAATGTCCTTGGCCTCGTGCTTAGCCTCCACCTCCTGCGTGGCACGGGTGTCGAAACGACGCGCGCGCCAGAGCGAGATGTTGAGGGTCGAGAGCATGACGCGAGACGTCAGATTGGTAATGTTCATGATGAATCCTCACTGGGATGTGCCGCAAAGCGGCAGCGAAAAGAAAAGGCCGACTCGGGAAGACCCGAGCCGGCCGGCAGATGTGGTGCTGTTGCAGAAATGCGGCTTTACTGGCCGCGGATGTGAGCCCCGATCGGGCCGCCCTGCGCCACGATGAATGCAGGGGTACTGGCGATCGACGCATCGCGCTCCACGGCGTCCCGCACAAGGAGCACGGCAAACTCGCCGAGCCCCGCTTCGTGGAGCCGATTCGCATAGACCATCACGCGATCGAAGTTGTTGGCGTTGGCCAGGCGCGCGAGCGCCGTGGCAATGCCGTACTGCACCGCGATATCGGTCGGGATCGGTGCGGTAGCGGGCGCCGCGAGCACGCCATCCGGAGACGGCATCTCGCGGAAGAGGCGCTTGAACGAGACAAACTCCGTTGCAGCACCCTCCCCGACCGCGCCGGCGAAGGCCACGTGCTCGAGCTCGGCAGGGACCACCTTCGACAGCTTGCCGACCATTCCCCAGCTTCGGGGGCTGGGAAGGTTCTCGATTTCGCGAGTCCTGTTCTCAGACAGCAGCAAATCGGGCTTGAAGCGTAAGAACGCGATCAGCTCCGGCGGTTGGTTCGTTGCCACCGCCCAGCGCGTCCAGTCCTCGACCGAAGTCGTCAGTTCCACGATGGTCGCGAAGCGTGACTTCAGCGGATCCAGGATGTTTGAAACGCCGGCATTGTCGACGCGGCGATTGGTCGCTGCAACGAAGGTGACATACGGCGGCAAAGCATGCTCGCCGATCCGGCGGGCCAGCAGCAGTTGCATCTTGGCGGCCTGAACGGCAGGCGTGGCCTGGCCCAGGTCGTCGATAAACCAGACCAGCGGACGCCTGGCACCCAGCGCGCGCTCCAGATCCCCGAAGGGCAGGAAGCGTGCGTGGGCGCCGTCCGATGACGGGAAGGGCAAGCCCTTCGAATCGGTCGGATCTTCGACTACGGGGTGGGAGATAAGCAGGTCGTGTCCAGCATCCATAGCGGCCCCGGCGACAATATCGCTCTTGCCGATGCCGGGAGCGCCCGTGACGAGGACCGGCAACGTGGCCGGAATGCAGGCGGCGAGCAGCTTTTGCAGTTGGGGGGGATTCAGTTCCATGGGATTCCTTACGGAGATCCCACAGGCCCGTCCGCACAGGGAGCGGTCCCTGTGGGAAGGTTCAAGAGATGGGCCGGCATGCCGGCGGTGGGTCGATGCGTCAGAGACGCGGGTAAAACTGTGTTTGGACTGATTCGGTTCAGTGCGAACACAGCTTGCGGTTGAGAAAGACTAACCTGCGACGCGATGCTCGGCGCCGGCGAAAGCTCACACTTATGCTATGTGTTTCCAGGAAAATCCCCCGGCCCGTAGGCCAGGGGTAATAGTCAAGCTGCAAGGGCGACTGGCGCGTTGGTCTGCGCGATCACTGCCTTGGCATATGCCAGCGTGCCGTCCTTGGCGCGCAGGCGTCGCGACATGCTGCGGCGCGGATCGCGGATGCGATACTCGCGCGCCCTGCCGCGCGGCACGTCGACGATCTCCGAGAAGCCCTCGGCGATGCAAAAGTCCACGTACTCGCGGCCATTGAGCACCTTCCCGGTCTCAAGCCGCCAGCTGGACGCCTCAGCACGCCTGCGCGCATCCTCGAAGTCCTGCACCGCGAGCCGGTTGGCTTTCGCGGCTGCCGCCTGCTGCTCCCAGCGTTGTTGCTCCGTCGGTGAGAAGCCGCACATCTCAAAGATGCGCTGGCGACGAACCGACGCGGTGCATTGCAGTAGGTCCACTTCGAGCTCTTCGCGCAAGGCACGCTTGGAGTCGACGTTCCAGTCCTTCGGATTGTCGAAGATGTGCAGAAGCGTGGCCACGTCCCGCTGGAGGACCGCCAGTGCAACCTTGTTGGGCCAGTCGAAGCTGGTCGACACGCGAGCATGCACTGCCCGCGTAGCAATATCATCGAAATGCCGCTGGCTGATCTCCAACACTTCGCGCTGCGCTTTCGCCTTATCCATCTTCGCATGGAACTGCCGCTGCGAGATGAGGTGATGAATTCGCGAGGCGAGCGCAGAGACGGGCGCTGCGGCCTGCCCCTCTTCCGGGCGCGCCACAGGGGTGGGCCGCGGTGCTAGTACGCCAGCCTCGTACAAGGCGTCGTCCACGTGCACATCGGTGCCGTCGGCAGGGACGCGTCGAGCGATCGCCAGGAGCTTCGGCGCGTTTTGCGGCGAGATAGCGATCTTCTCGAGTCGCAGGAGACGGCAGAGCGCCCGCAGGTGATGGGCCGGCAGCGCGCCACGCAGTGCAGGCACAGCGATCAGCGGCTGCAGCCAGTCCAGGTCGGACTGCCCGAAGCGCGGATTGTCGCGGTACGTGTTCAGCACACAATCACGAATCTTTTCGCCTCGCAAGAGCGCGTACGCGACGTGCACTTCATGACGGGCGTTCGGGATCTGAGCTGGGTCGTACAACGGCCCGTTGGTGCCATAGCCAAAACGCCGGACAAATTCGGACTGCACGTATTGCGCAATGTCGAAGGGCCCCGACTCCTCGAAGAGATCCGCTGTCTGGAACAGCGGTCCGGCCGCGCCTGGTGACAGGTCGATGGCTTCCTCCGGAAAGTAGGCCAAGCGGCCCGCCGCCAGCACGGCACCCCAGGACGCGCGGCTCATTTCCTGCGGACGCAGGATCTTTCCGCACACACGCACGATGAAGCGATCCACCTCATCGATGACCCGCGCGATAATCGAACGGGCGCTTCCGGCAGGACGAACGCCGAGCTTGCCATGCGACAGGCGCACAACGGGGATGTTACTGCCCTCCACGTGGCGCACTGCGATCTCTTCGAAGCGCGGCTGGGCCGTCTCGCTTCGGTCGTCGTTAAGCAGATGCAGCACGCCGGCGAGCGTCGTGCGAGTTTCGGCTCGCTGGCCGAGGGTAATGACGTACATGATGTGCTCCAAGACGGAGCACGCCCCTTCGGGGACGTGCCCCGAAAGGGTTGGAATGGGATGTAGCGCTAAGCGAAGGCGGCCATGCTCGGGGTCGGACGGGACCGGCTGCCGACGATGCGGGCAGCCCCCAGCTGCGACAGCAGCGCGGGACACGTAATGCGCCAGATGGCGCCGCCCTGGCCACAGCCTTCGATACCGCGGCCTGTGTCCGCGAACCTGCCGGTGGCAAGCAACGCCGCTTTCAAGTCCGCGGGGAGGTTCCAGTCGGCCGCCACGCAGAATTCGCCGGCGAGCAATGGCGCCTCCGGCAAGTTCACGCTGAGCGAGGCATAGGGCATGCCATCGTCAGCGCAGACCAGTCGCAGTGCCGGGCGCAGGTTCGAGTCATAAAGGCCGACGCGCAACAGCACGCCGGCAGGATAGCTGGCCGAGCCAGCGCCATAGACGATGTCGTCCATTGGGGGATACTCCTTTGGGAGGGAGCCGCCCCATCGGGACGACGCCCGTGTGGGTCTGGAAATGAAATCGCACCCCTTGTATGGAGTGCGTTCATGCGGTGAGCCGATTGGATCGGCGTTTTCGGCCTTGCGACGCGCAGATGGCTGGGCGTGGACGAAACGGCGCTTAGTCCTTGTGTACACGACGACCGTTTCGGTCTGCCCAGAGCAGGAAGACCGAGATGGCACCGCCGAGAATCAATACAAAAAGGCCGAGAGTCATAACTCAATCTCCTTTGGAAAGAACTGCGCCTACGAGAAATAGTACAGCGCCAACGCCGACGAGGCTAAGAACGTCGGTTAGGGCGACCAGCATCCATACATTGCTATACCCTACGTAAACGCTGGCGCCGATGAGCGCAGCGGCTGACAGCGTGTGTGCAAAGCGGCCAGACTGCTGCCGCTGATCCTTGGTTGGCGCCGTAACAGCCTTCCAAGCTTGCTCCAGTAGCCTTTGCCGATGCCGACGCGAGCGGTCAAGCTGGTAGACACCATCTTCAACCGGCTGCAGCGGATAGCGATACCCGTCCTCATGTGCGACGAGGGCATGCCCATCACATGCAGCCCTGGCTCGCTGTACATGCTCAAGCAATTGTGAGGGTAGCGTCACGAGCTCAGACATCGGCTCGAACTGCGCCTGACCGTTTATCTCCTCGCCTGCCGTCGATGTGAATGTGACCTTAATAGGAGTCGTCATGATGATCCCTCAGCTGCGCCGACCGGCAACCACGCGAAGCGTGGTCAGCAGATTGGTATAGCCATCATCGGTGGAGAGCGAAGGCAAGTGGATGGCGTTGTTGCGGCCACCGCTGAGGTCATT
This sequence comes from Cupriavidus sp. FW305-26, assembly GCF_058787975.1. NCBI lineage: Bacteria > Pseudomonadati > Pseudomonadota > Betaproteobacteria > Burkholderiales > Burkholderiaceae > Cupriavidus > Cupriavidus sp. FW305-26. Next base: position 7,517 of record NZ_JBYTAH010000072.1, on the reverse strand, counting down.
GCGACCGCGGCACGTCCGGTAGGACATACGAATGCCTTCGGCGCCTGGCGGATGCTGGATCTCGAGCAGCAACGATTCCGTCTGAAGCGCGAACACGGCCACCGCGCGCCGGCGTTGCCGATGCTCGCGGATCGTGTAATCGCGTGGGCGCAAGGACATGTCACCGGCAAAGCGGCGCAGCATGCGGCATGCGTCGCGACGCAGCGCCTGGCATGCTGCCGGATTGCCGGGAGCGTGGGGACGAAGAAAAGACTTGGGAAGCTTCATGGATATCCTCGAATCAGATGGGGACATCCCCTCCCTTGTCGGGACGAGTGTCCCGCAATGGGTTGGTCCGGAGTTGCCGGACAGTGGGTCGATGCGTCGATAACGCGGGTGAAAGCGACTTGCCGAACCCCGAGGGGTTGGGCAAGCCCTCTCGGGCTTGCGAATGGATAGGCCCGGATATCAGGCAATATCGAACATCTTGGTGATCGCCCTGACGGTGGCCCAAGCTTGGCGCTCGGACAGCGTCTTGCCGACCAACAGTTTCTGGGCAGTGGTGACCAGGTTGGACGCATCGCCGGTATAACCGACGCGGTCAACGAAGACCGCCCACCCTTCCGACCAGCCGCGATGCACGGAGACGGCAAGCCGTTCACGCGCACCGAACTGGGGCCACTGACGGGACGACTTCGGACCGTACAAGGCTTCGTTGTCGTCATCCATGAAGTTGGCAGCATTGAGCCATTCCGGCTCGAGCCCAGCACTGCACAGTTGACGACGGATGGCATCCGCGACTTCAAAGATGTATTTCCCTTTCGTTTCGGTGGGGATGATGGTGATAGGAGAGGCTTGTGCAACGTCGAACATGGTGAACTCCAGTTCGCGACAAAGCCCCCCGTGCGGGAGGCCCGCGAGGCAAGGGTGAAACAGATAAGGCTACGACTGGAGCCCGTTAGCGAGTCAGGCGAAGACCGCCGGCACCCGAGACAAGGTACAGCTGCTCGCCGGTGACGAACTGCTGATCGGCATCCTGGGTGACAACGATCTGCCGGCCGTTGTCCGTGCGGACAATGACCTCAACGCCATTGCGGCGGCTCAGATGGTTGGCTGCCGTCTGCACGATCACCGCGGAGACGCTGCCCGACAAGGCGCCAGCCAGATAACGACCGTTGCCGTTGCCAATGACGCGAGCGCCAAGGACCGCGCCGACAACGGCACCAAGAACGCCAGGCACGCCGGTGTTTGCGGACATCAATCCGTCGCTGTCGACAATCGTGACGGGACGGACCCGGAGGACGGTGACGGTTTCGGCACTACCACGGCGCAGCGCTTCGGAACCCCGATAGGTGTTCGGCGAAGTCGGCTGTGCAGCGCAGCCGGTGAAAATGGCGCAGCAAAGGAAAAGCAGGAAGAATCGCTTGAACATGATGGCCTCAAGAAAAATCGGCCAACATGCCCACGGGCAGGAAGGCCCGTAGGGGAGAGAAGAGATGTCCGGCTATACAACCGGAAGGGGTCGATGCGTCTGAGACGCGGTAGGTGCCGCAATGGTAGCAGGGTCGGCGCCGAATGTGGAGAGGTCCGGCTACGCCACACCGCCGAGCTCGCGAGCGAGACCATGCAGAACGGTTTCTGCAAACATCTCGCGCGAAAGCCTCGATGGCTCGCCGCCGTCTTCTGCTGCGACAAGCGACAACAAAGCGTCTACGACGTTGAGCCACGGTCCACTGCGCACGCGCACAGCATCGCCATCCGAAACGGGTGTTGCATGCTGCGCGCGCGACGCTGTCGCCTCGAAACCTGATAGATCGAACTTGGACCGCCCGTCTCTGCGCTCTTCACAGAAACACGCCAGAAGAAATTCGGCGTGGTGCTCCACCGACTGGCCATTCGCCCATGCGAGTTCCTGGATCCACGCCCGCACACTTGGTCGCAGGTGAAGTTGCAGGTAGCTACCCGCAAGCCAGTTCTGCACGTTCGGATCGTCCGCGTAGTCCGCGAACTGCCAACACCAGCTATCGCCGATTGCGTAGAGGTGCTGTTCCTTGCCGTCCACCACGGCGATCGAGGGACGAAACCATTCAACTTGCTGATTTTCGTCGAAGAGGAACGCCTGCCGGCGCTCCACGTAGACAAGGTTCGGCATGACCGCACACAGTCCGTCGCCGTCTTCGCGTGTGAACATAGGGACCGGAAAGCCGTTCCACATCGTGCCATTCCAGCAGGCGCCGACCGCGGTGTTGTCTGGCAGCCAGCTCCCGGTCACGAAGATGCGACGATAAGCGCGCAGCGTGTTTGAAGAATTGCTCATGAAGTGCTCCAAGGTAAGAGATGGAGCACGCCCGCAGGGCTAGTGCCCCAACGGGTTGATGAAGGTGGTTCGCGCCAGCGGCGCGAGTGTTACGTTCAAACGGGCCCCAGGTTAATGCAACCGGAACTCGCCGATGAAAGAAGCCATTCCCAAGGAAAGCGGGGATGGCGGGCTCAAACGGCTTGGCGCGGGGCGGGTTTCGCACGCCGCTTCGGCTCGGGGAGGTGATACCCGAATCGTTCCCAAGCCTGGGGATCCACTGGCAGCGGATTCGTGCGACCCACCGCCAGATTCACAAACGCGCCGCAGTACTGCAAGGTACCCGTGCGAAACAGCGTCCACAGCAGGTTGTACGCTTGCACCGCCATCGCCTGATTGATGACCAGCGACTGCTTGCTAAGTGCTTCGGCCATGGAGCACGACGGAGCCGTGTCCTTCTTGTCCCCCTTCGGGTCCAACAGCTCCGGAAAGAGATCGCCCACGTGAGGCAGGCGCTCAGCGGCCTTGCCGCGAACCTGGCCGAGGATGACCTGGCCACTGTCCGACTCGTTGCCGCAGTCAAGATAGTAGCCACCGATCCCCCGGCTCATCGCGCCCAGGATGGCCTTGCGAGCCTTCCGTGTGTCGACGCAGCCGACCACCATGTCGCAGGTAAAGCGATCCCGGCTACCAACGCGACAGACGCGCGCTTCCCAGCGCGTTCCCATCAGATTGTTGAGCCGGTTGACCAGCAAAGTCGCCTTGGGCTGACCGACGTCCACGGGATAGAAGCCCTGACGGCCGACATTGGTCTCGCTGACCGTATCATCATCGTAGACCGTGCACTCGATGCCACCGGGGTGGCCCAGTTCGAGCATGGCGTGATGCAGCCGCGCCAGATTGGGTAGCAAGGCGCTGCCGGTACCGCCAGCACCGACGACGACGACATTCCAGGCGCGCCGGGTCATGATCTCCGGAATACGATGCTCGATCATGCCAATACCTCCAAGGACGCCGCCGCATACCACTCTGCCGGCACCGTCTCGATGACCTCGAAGATTCCCTTGGCACAAAGCCGGAGGGCCAAAGAAGGCACAGCCGCGGCGCAGTTGCCCAACACAAACGCAAACTTCACGTCGTGCCGGTCGTCTTCATCGTCCGTGGGCGAGAAGAATGCAGGTGATCGGCCATGGGAATGGCAGTCCACCACCAGCACGTCACCGTCTGCCAACACTGGCCGGTCATACTTCAGGTGACCCGCACTGTGCTCGAGGATCTGCACCGGAACCAGCCTGAAGGCAGGGTCCTTGGTATTCCACACCACCCACGCACCCGTTTCCTTGGGATACGCGGCGCGCGCCAATTCGGCAAACTCGCCGATCAATCGTGCGGGAATGCGGCCGCACAGTAGATCCGTCTCTTCGCTCGCGTTGCCATACGGGATAGCCGTGCGATGCTGAAAACCGCCAAGCCGGCGAACGACCCTTAGCCAAGGGCGCGTGATCTCGAGGAACACGCCGTTGGCTGCGATGAGCAGCCGTTCCCCCGCCCGGGTCATGGGTTCGAGCCTGGAAAGGCGCGGAACCATGATGGACGGGAAGGATTGTTGCAGGGTCACATCGGCAGGATGCATGATCAATTGTCCAATTTGCCGGCGATCAGATCGGCCAGCGTATGTTTCATGGGGATGAAAACCTGCCTCGGGTAGTCCGGGAACTTCCCATCAAGCATGTCCTTCCAGAAGGCGTAGGCGCCGCGCTTGTACTTCACGCGCTGGCCGCCGTGGTTGGGATGGGTAAATGCCGAGTTGAAGAACCCGGATTCCCAGCCTGCAATGGAGGTGACGTCGATCTGCCTTGGCACATGTGCGCTCCCAATGCAGATCTTCCCGTTGTCCCACGTGTTGAAGTAAGGCGGCTCGTAAAGCACCGTTGCCGGCACCGGCCGCTCCTGCCCGGGCAGTGCGAAGACACGGAACCCCGTGTGCGACGCCTGGAAGACGAGGGCCGGATGCGGCACCACGGCGCTGCACTCGCCAAGCTCCATGCAGTTGAAAAAGACGCGCCGACGGTCTGCCGGACACCACCACGTCACCGCGGCGGGGCTGATCGACAGCACATTGGGCGTCAGGAATTCGCCCTTTGGCAACGAGGCCTCGGCGACCTGGCGCACCGCTTGAATCAGCGCCAGCCGATTGAGCGGCGTGCCGGCCCCGATCACGGGGCGGCCGCTGTTTCCGTCCGGCTCGATTCGATGCGCGGTGGCATACGAAAAGTCTCCGACAGCGCGGCCATAAAGCAAAATGGCCCCTTGCAGGGCCACATCATGCGACCGCGAAGCGGTCAGGATCTCGGCCATGGGGCCCTCCTATGAAGAAATGAGTGTGAGCACGCGGTCAAGCGCGCCGATGATTTGCAGCATGTCTGCCAGATCGCGGAACTGCTGGCGAATCGCGGCGGCATCGTCTGCAAGAGGAATGAAACACTGGAACATCGTGGCGTCGCCAGCGTTGTTCAGGCATTCATAGTGGTCGTCCAGGATCTCCGACACATAGTCACTGGGACGATAGGCGATGGTCGCGGCCGAATAGGCCGGCTCTGCCCATTGGGCGCCGGCGATGGCCGACTGCTCCCCCGCCCTCGCCAGCAGCAGCCGAAGGTCGGCGAGCGCCGTACAAAACTCGCCCAGCCACCCACTATGCATGCGCGCCAGAGCGCGCAAGTTGCGCGGACCCAGCTCACGCAGATGCGCGGAAGCTGCGTCGACTTGCGCATACCTTGGCAGGGTGTCGTCCGGTGCAAGCTCGGCGCGCACCACCGACGGCAGATAGCGCTCGATGTCGGCATCCTCGCCACCGAAGTTCTCCTTGAGGAACTCCCGGGCGTTCTCGTCGTCGGCCAGGGTCGCGTCGTAATCCCAGTGCCAGCGGGCGAACTGGTCCAGCAGCATGTCAGGCGTACGAACGAACAGCGACTTGCCGCACGCGGCATTGATCAGGTTCATTGCCGTGAAGAGCAACGACGGGTGTGCCGCACGCATGGCGTGCGCCCGCGCTTCCCCGATCGCATACACCTCCTCGCCGGGCAGTTCGATGGCCAGGTAGAGCGGCGCTTCCAGCCCGTCTTCCCAGCCGAACTGCATGACCTGGTCCATGGCGGCGCCGCGATCGAATAATTTCGCGCCGAACTGCAATCGCTGACACGCTGGGATTCGTTTTCCCAGCCATGCGAACATGGCCTGCGCGAAAGCATCCCCCGCACTGGTCGGGTTCAACACATCACTGGCCCGAAGGATGCCGGCCGCAAATTGCGCCAGCACCAGATCTGTAACCTCTAACTCATCGCCATAGGTGAGGCGCGCAGTGGCTGGAACAGAGCCTGGAAGCTTCGGCAGTGTCAGAAAATCATGGGCAGGTCGACGTCCGGCAGTGGAATGCTGTCGGTGTGGCGTCCATGCGGGTTGCTGTCCCGGATGGATGTCAGGAACAAACGAGCGAGGATCGAACAACATTGTTGGGTCTCCTCAGAATGTATAAAAACCGCCCTTTCGGGCGGCTCCTTGTTGATGGAGGCAAACTGACCCGTAGACAGTGCCTTCATGAGGTCAGATTTGCGCATGAGCGCCCTTTGCGCCGGCAGCGCGGACGAACGTGTAGCGCGCGACTTCCCCCTTGTGCTCCGGGCCATCCACTGCGGCAGTGGTCAGCTCGGGGTACTGGGCGGAATAGACGTCGCGCACCTGCTGGGGCGTGAACTGCGGACCGGGGTCCATCAGCGTCATGCCGTTATAGGAGAACTCGCGCGTGAGCTTCTTAACCTCGAGTGCCATGCCAGTCTCCTTTACAGCAGCGATGCGAGGTCGGTGCCGGCCGTCTTGGCCGCGCCGTCGTTCGCCGTTGCCTGCGCGCCAACACTGCCTTCCGGCTTGTCGTTGTCATCGTCCTCCTCGGACGTTTCGGATGCCGTCGGCGCCGCCGCCGTGGTCAGGGCCTTCGTGGCTTTGGTCGACTGCGAGGTCTTGGCCGCCTCCAGGATGGACCTGGTGGCCTCGACCTGCTCAGCCAGCGACTGACGCGCAGCGCTGACTCCTGCAATCGCGGCGGCGAAACCTTCATCAAGCTCCGCCGGTGTCGCCGACAGCGCCAAGGGGGTGCTCAGCGCAGCATCCGCAGCGTCCTTGACAACGGGCACGACAACGACAGACATAGTGTCGCCTTGCGTAGTGAGCGTGACGACGACCTTTTCGCTCGCGCGAACGAGCGCAGCCAATTCAGTGAACATAGTGAATCCTTGGGAAATGAATGAGGCGGAGGACGCCCTGGCGCCTCCGATTGGAAAGAAGCTTAGTAGCCGAGGACCTTGGGGACCTTGCCGGTGTAGTCGAAGCCGTCGACGGACAGAAGTCCAGCAACAACTTCAGCCTTTGATTTGCCGAACAGCTTGGCAAAGCCATCTCCCAGCACCTTGCGGATGCCAAGTTCGTCAGCCAGGACCTTCATCTCGGACTTGGTCAGCATCTCCAGGAAGTCCTGCGATTTCTGCAGGTTCCAGTGATCGCGCAGGTCGAGCTTGTGGTACCGGCACAGTTCCCGGAGGTTGTTCACCTCCATGCCGTCGATTGCCGCCACCGTCATGCCGATCGTCAGCTGCTGGCGACGGCCCGCGTCCATGGCATGGACGGCCGTGAGACAACCTTGCAGGGTCGAGGACGACTTCTGCTCGGTGAGCTTCTCGAAGAACTTGCCCATCACGTCGCCGCCAATGTTGCGCGACAGACCGTTCAGGGCGACGGCCAGCAGGTAGGCATTGGCCTGTTCAGCGTTCTGCGCAACTTCCTTGCGCAGCGCCTTGCGCCAGAGCTCGGTGCGGTACTGCTTCACCCTCTCCGACTCGCTGATCACCGTGGCCGGCTTCTCGGCAGCCGCGGACGACTTGTCGCCCTTCGTTGCCGCAGCCGTCTTGCCGGCGGTCTGCTTGACAGCAGGCGCCTTGGCCGCATCACGCTCCGCCTTGATTCGGGCCGCTACCTTCTTCTGATTGCATGCCGTGTCGAAGCACTGGCCGCTATAGACCTTGCCCATGGAATCCGGCAGACCGCTGACCGCGGCACCGAAGTTCTGGCAGGCATGGCAAGCTTTGGCCTGTTCCTCACCGACCCCGGTTGGTCCATCCACCTTCAGCTGAATGCGGGTATGGTTGTCGCCGGACCGGATGATGCGCACGATCGGATACTCTTCCTTGAG